>NZ_JBVHHB010000020.1:0-180767 GCF_055561295.1 Kitasatospora sp. NPDC022785
AACCCGGAAGCTAAGCCTCACAGCGCCGATGGTACTGCAGGGGGGACCCTGTGGGAGAGTAGGACGCCGCCGAACAATCATTCACAAAGAACCCCTACCCGGGATCCGGGTGGGGGTTCTTTGCGTTTCCGGGACAACGGTGTTCCGGGAATTACAGCGCGAGTTTGAAGCCGACGTGCGAGGCGACGAATCCGAGGCGCTCGTAGAAGCGGTGGGCGTCGGTGCGGGTCGCGTCGGAGGTGAGCTGGACGAGGTCGGCGTCGAGTTCGCGGGAGCGGTCGACGGCCCAGAGGATCAGCTCGGTGCCGAGGCCGCTGCCGCGCTCGTCGGCGTGGATCCGGACCGCTTCGATGATGGTCCGGGTGGAACCCTTGCGCGAGAGGCCGGGGACGACGGTCAGCTGGAGGGTGCCGATGGTCCGGCCGGCGCGTTCGGCGACGACCAGGTGCTGGTGCGGGTCGGCGTCGATGCGGGCGAAGGCGTCGCGGTACGGGGTGAGGTCGTCGGGGCTCTCGCGGGTGGCGCCCAGGGCGTCGTCGGCGAGCATGGCCACTATCGCCGGAAGGTCGTCGGCGGTGGCCCGGCGGATCGTCAGGTCGGTCATGATCACAGCCTAGGCGGCCCCCTGGAAGCCCGACCAACCCCCTGCCCCGCTCCCCTACCTCTCCGCGGGCCCGGCTGTGCCCCACAGCAGCCCTCCAGGCCCCCCAAGAGCCCTTCCGGCGGATGACCCGGCGTCACCCACCCTCCGCCGCGCTGGTGATGACGGCGAAGACGGCGTCGTGCGGGTCGATCAGCTGGGCGAGCCGGCCGACGCCGTGGACGTCCATGGCGGGGATCCGGACGGTCGCGCCGAGCTGTTCGGCGAGGGCGACGGCGGCGTCCACGCTCGGGACCTCGATGTAGGGGAGCCAGTGCGAGGTGGTGCCGGCGGCGGTCTGTTCGGGGCCGAGCTGCATGATGCCGCCGTGCGCGTCGTCCGTGCCGCCGCCGGCCGGGGTGAGGACGGTGTACATCACCTCGCCGAGCGGGACGTCCTGCTCCTGCCAGGAGAAGACGGCGCGGTAGAAGGCCTTGGCCGCCTCGGCGTCGACGCTGTAGCACTCGGCCCAGCAGAAGGTGCCGGGTTCGGTGACGGCGTCCAGACCGGGGGTTTCGCGGGGCTCCC
The DNA here is from genome assembly GCF_055561295.1 of Kitasatospora sp. NPDC022785. Lineage (NCBI taxonomy): Bacteria > Bacillati > Actinomycetota > Actinomycetes > Kitasatosporales > Streptomycetaceae > Kitasatospora > Kitasatospora sp. NPDC022785. The sequence goes on from NZ_JBVHHB010000020.1 coordinate 1,169, forward strand.
AGACGGCGAACTCGGCGCCGGCGGGGTCGGTGCAACCGGCCGTCCGGCCGTCGGTGAAGACACTGAACGGGGCGAGGCGGACCGTGCCGCCGGCGGCCTCGACGAGTTCGGCGGTCCGGTCGGCGTCGAGGGTGCGGAAGTAGATCGTCCAGCCGGGGCGGGTGGTCCCTTCGGCCGGGTCGGCGGCGGCACGGTGCGGGGCGAGGGCGGCGACGGTGCGGCCGTCCTGCTGGAAGAGGCCGTAGCCGCCGGCCTCCGGGCCGGTGGAGGCGAAGGTCCAGCCGAAAACGGTGGTGTAGAAGGTGACGGAGGCGGCGGTGTCCGGGCTGGTGAGGTCGAGCCAGTTGGGCGAGCCGGGGGCGAAGGAGGTGGTGAGCATGGCGGCACTGCTCCTCGGGCGATGCCTGTCGCGTTGGGGCGCGGGCAGGACGGAGGGTCCCCCTCTGCGTCTACCAGCCTGGCACCAGGGCGCCCGGTGTCGCACCCGGGCGGTACGGTGCGTAGCGGAACTGCACCCGTACTGGTAGAGGGGGCCGGGTGGCCAGGCAGACTCAGCAGGCGCCGGCGGGTCCGGTGGGCCCGCCGCGTCAGCTCGCCCAGGTCGAGGGCGTCCTGGAGCGGATCACGTACGCCAACGAGGAGACCGGCTACACGGTCGCCCGGGTGGACACCGGGCGCGACAGCAACGACCTGCTGACGGTGGTGGGCGCGCTGCTGGGTGCGCAGCCGGGGGAGTCGCTGCGGCTGCACGGGCGGTGGGGGTCGCATCCGCAGTACGGCAAGCAGTTCGTGGTGGAGAACTACACAACGGTGCTGCCTGCGACGATCCAGGGCATCCAGCGCTATCTCGGCTCGGGGTTGATCAAGGGGATCGGGCCGCGGTTCGCCGAGCGGATCGTGGAGCGGTTCGGGGTGGACACCCTGGAGGTGATCGAGCACGAGCCGGGCCGGCTGATCGAGGTGCCGGGGCTGGGGCCGAAGCGGACCAAGAAGATCGCGGTGGCGTGGGAGGAGCAGAAGTCCATCAAGGAGGTGATGGTCTTCCTCCAGGGGGTCGGCGTCTCCACCTCCCTGGCGGTGCGGATCTACAAGCAGTACGGGGACGGTTCGATCGGGGTGGTGAAGAACGAGCCGTACCGGCTGGCGTCGGACGTCTGGGGTATCGGCTTCCTGACGGCGGACCGGATCGCGCAGGCGGTGGGGATTCCGCACGACAGTCCGGAGCGGGTGAAGGCGGGGCTGCAGTACGCGCTGTCGCAGAGCAGCGACCAGGGGCACTGCTACCTGCCGGAGGAGCGGTTGATCGCGGACGGGGTGAAGCTGCTCCAGGTGGACGTGGGGCTGGTGATCGACTGCCTGGCGGAGCTGGTGGCCGCGGAGGGGGTGGTGCGGGAGTCGGTGCCGGGAGAGGGCGGCGAGCCGATCACCGCGGTGTACCTGGTGCCGTTCCACCGGGCGGAGATCTCGCTCTCCAACCAGCTCTTGCGGCTGTTGCGGGCGGAGTCGGACCGGATGCCGTGGTTCGCGGACGTGGACTGGCCGGCGGCACTGGGCTGGCTGGCGAAGCGGACGGGCACGGAGCTGGCCCCGGAGCAGGAGCAGTCGGTGCGGCTGGCGCTGACCGAGAAGGTCGCGGTGCTGACCGGCGGTCCCGGGTGCGGCAAGTCGTTCACGGTGAAGTCGATCGTGACGCTGGCGCTGGCGAAGCGGGCCAAGGTGGTGCTGGCGGCGCCGACCGGGCGGGCGGCGAAGCGGCTTGCGGAGCTGACCGGGGTGGAGGCGTCGACGGTGCACCGGCTGCTGGAGCTGCGGCCGGGCGGGGACGCCGCGTACGACCGGGACCGGCCGTTGGACGCCGATCTGGTGGTGGTGGACGAGGCGTCGATGCTGGACCTCATCCTGGCGAACAAGCTGGTCAAGGCGGTGGCGCCGGGGGCGCACCTGCTGTTCGTGGGGGATGTGGACCAGCTGCCGTCGGTGGGCGCCGGCGAGGTGCTGCGGGACCTGCTCGCGGAGGGCGGGCCGATCCCGTCGGTGCGGCTGACCAGGATCTTCCGGCAGGCCCAGCAGTCGGGGGTGGTGACCAACGCGCACCGGATCAACGAGGGGCTGCCGCCGATGACGGAGGGGCTGGCGGACTTCTTCCTGTTCGTGGAGGACGACGCCGAGCGGGCGGCCGGGCTGACGGTGGACGTGGTGGCGCGGCGGATCCCGCAGCGGTTCGGCTTCGACGCGCGGCGGGACGTCCAGGTGCTGGCGCCGATGCACCGGGGCCCCGCGGGCGCGGGGAACCTGAACACGCTGTTGCAGGCGGCGGTGTCGCCGGCCCGGGAGGGGCTGGCGGAGCGGCGGTTCGGCGGGCGGACGTTCCGGGTGGGGGACAAGGTCACGCAGATCAGGAACAACTATGACAAGGGGCGGAACGGGGTCTTCAACGGCACCGTGGGAGTGGTGACCTCGCTCAGCGTGGACGACCAGCGGCTGACCGTGCTCACCGACGAGGACGAGGAGGTGCCGTACGACTTCGACGAGCTGGACGAGTTGGCGCACGCGTACGCGGTGACGATCCATCGGTCTCAGGGGAGCGAGTATCCGGTGGTGGTGATTCCGGTCACCACGTCCGCATGGACGATGCTCCAGCGGAATCTGCTCTACACCGCTGTGACCAGGGCGAGGAAACTCGTGGTGCTCGTGGGGTCACGGAAGGCGATCGCCCAGGCCGTTCGAACCGTCAGCGCAGGTAGGAGGCATGCCGCGCTGGACCATCGGCTGGCCACTGGATGATTCTCCAACGGATGGTTGCCTCTATTGTTCTCTTGACGTGAAGAGATTTACGGCAGAGCCTGGTGTGGTGCCGATCTTGTCCGGTTCGTACCGGCTGCGGCGGCAGGTTTTGTAGGGGCGGTCCCTTTCGGGCCACCCCGGGTGCGCGGCTGTCCGCCAGATGGGGGATGGTAGAGACAGTCAGGGCACCTTGGAAGAGGATTCATTTCGTCGGTGAGGAAGACGTGAGCGACAACTCGGTAGTACTGCGGTACCAGGACGGCGAGTACGAGTACCCCGTCGTCGAGAGCACTGCGGGCAACGCCGGCTTCGACATCTCGAAGCTGCTCCCGCAGACCGGCCTGGTCACCCTGGACAACGGCTTCGGTAACACCGCCGCGTACAAGTCCGCGATCACCTTCGTGGACGGCGACAACGGCATCCTGCGCTACCGCGGCTACCCGATCGAGCAGCTCGCCGAGCAGGGCAGCTTCATCGAGACCGCGTACCTGCTGATCAACGGCGAGCTGCCGACGGCCGACCAGCTGTCGGAGTTCAACCGCGAGATCACCCAGCACACCCTGCTGCACGAGGACGTCAAGCGCTTCTACCAGGGCTTCCCGCGGGACGCCCACCCGATGGCGATGCTGTCGTCCGTGGTCGGCGCGCTGTCCACCTTCTACCAGGACAGCCACAACCCGTTCGACGCCGGCCAGCGCCACCTGTCGACGGTCCGCCTGCTGGCGAAGCTGCCGACGATCGCGGCCTACGCGTACAAGAAGTCGGTCGGCCAGCCGTTCGTCTACCCGCGCAACGACCTGAGCTACGTCGAGAACTTCCTGCGGATGACCTTCGCGGTGCCCGCCGAGGACTACGAGCTCAACCCGGTCATCGTCAACGCCCTGGACAAGCTGCTGATCCTGCACGCGGACCACGAGCAGAACTGCTCGACCTCCACGGTCCGCCTGGTCGGCTCCAGCCACGCCAACCAGTTCGCCTCGATCTCGGCCGGTATCTCGGCGCTCTGGGGCCCGCTGCACGGCGGCGCCAACCAGGCCGTCCTGGAGATGCTGGAGAGCATCCAGAAGGACGGCGGCGACGTCGACGCGTTCATCCGCAAGGTGAAGAACCGCGAGGACGGCGTCAAGCTCATGGGCTTCGGCCACCGCGTGTACAAGGCGTTCGACCCGCGCGCCGCGCAGGTCAAGCTGCTGGCGCACGAGGTGCTCGGCCAGCTCGGCAAGTCCGACGAGCTGCTCGACATCGCGCTCAAGCTGGAGGAGCACGCGCTGAAGGACGACTTCTTCGTCTCGCGCAAGCTCTACCCGAACGTGGACTTCTACACCGGCCTGATCTACCGCGCCATGGGCTTCCCGACCAGCATGTTCACCGTGCTGTTCGCGCTCGGCCGGCTGCCGGGCTGGATCGCCCACTGGCACGAGATGATCAACGACCCGACCAGCCGGATCGGCCGTCCGCGCCAGATCTACACCGGCACCGCGATCCGCGACTACGTGGAGCTCGGCGCCCGCTGAGGCTCCGGCACCCGCTGACGCAGGACCAGGAAGGGCCCGGCCGCACCGTGCGGCCGGGCCCTTCGCCGTCACCCGCGAGGGTGGAAACGTACGGCGCACGACTCCGGGGGCGGCCGCAGCCCGGGACGGCCGCTCAAAGCGTCCCAGACCCGCCACTCCCCGGCGCCGTGCGCGAAGGCCGCCGACAGGTCGGCGACCGTCCCGGGGCCCGCCGGAGCCCCGTCGGCGGCAGTCGGTGTCCGCGCGGAGACGTGAAGCCGTTCGCCACGTCCCCGCCCACCGAAAAAACTGCCGCACTACCAACCTAAGACGTATCAGGGTGCGAGAAGTTACGCCCGGGGTGTGTGACCTGCCTCTCGCCACGCTCCGTGTGCGCGTCGTACCGGGCCCATACCACACCTTCCGCCGGCGGGAACGTCACCCTCCCCACAGTGACGGCAACCGAGCGTGATAGGAATCGTGGCATTCCGGTACGGACCGTCCCGCACCCTCGCAGCGTGGCGGCGGAACTGGGGAGGGAGCGCGCAGATGGCCAGGAACGTCGTTGTCACCGGCGGTGGCACCGGGATCGGGTACGAGGTGGCCCGCCGGTTCGCCGAGGCGGGCGAACAGGTCGTGATCGTCGGCCGCCGGCGGGCGGTGCTCGAACAGGCCGCGGCCGACCTCGGCCCGAACGTCACCCCGCTGGTCTGCGACCTCGCCGACCCGGACGCCGTCGAGGCGGCGCTCGGTGAACTGCCCGAGCGGATCGACGTGCTGGTGAACAACGCCGGCAGCCGGGAGACCGTGATCGGCGGCGGTCCGCACGCCCTGCTGGCCCGCTGGCGCGGCGACTTCGAGCGCAACGTGCTGACCGTGGTGCTGCTCACCGAGTCCATCCGGGACCGGCTCACCCCGGGCTCCGGCCGGGTCGTCACCGTCAGCTCGATCGCCGCCCTGCGCGGCGCCGGCTCGTACGGGGCCGCCAAGGCGTCGCTGCACGCCTGGAACCACTTCCTGGCCGCCCAGCTCGGTACCTCGGGCATCACCGCCAACATCGTCGCCCCGGGCACGGTCGCGGGCACCGAGTTCTTCGGCCCGCGGCTGGACGAGGCCGAGGTATCCCGGCGGGCGGCCAGGACGCTGCTCGGCCGGATCGGGGAGGCCGGCGAGGTGGCGGCGGCGGTCTACTTCCTGGCCTCGCCGGAGGCCGGCTTCGTCACCGGAGAGATCCTGCACTGCAACGGCGGCGAGCTGCTCGGTCGTTGAGCGGAGGCGTGGACGTGTAAGGGCCCGGACCGAGCTCGGTCCGGGCCCTTACACATCGGTCTCAGGCGGCCCGGAAGCGGCGCAGCCGGAGGCTGTTGGTGACCACGAAGAGCGAGGAGAAGGCCATGGCGGCGCCCGCGATCATCGGGTTGAGCAGTCCGGCGGCGGCCAGCGGCAGGGCGGCGACGTTGTAGCCGAAGGCCCAGAAGAGGTTGCCCTTGATGGTGGCCAGGGTCCGGCGGGAGAGCCGGATGGCGTCGGCGGCGGCGAGCAGGTCTCCGCGGACGAGGGTGAGGTCGCCGGCCTCGATGGCGGCGTCGGTGCCGGTGCCCATGGCCAGGCCCAGGTCGGCCTGGGCGAGGGCGGCCGCGTCGTTGACGCCGTCGCCGACCATGGCCACGACACGGCCCTCGGCCTGGAGGCGCTGCACGGTGGCGACCTTGTCCTGGGGCAGCACCTCGGCGATCACGTCGTCCGGCTTGATGCCGACCTCGGCCGCCACCGCCCGGGCCACGGCGGCGTTGTCGCCGGTGAGCAGCATCGGGGTCAGCCCGAGGGCGCGCAGCCGGGCGATGGCCTCGGCACTGGTGGGCTTGACGGCGTCGGCGACCTCCAGGACGGCGCGCGCTTCGCCGTCCCAGCCGACGGCGACGACGGTCCGCCCGCCGGCCTCGGCGCCCGCCTCGGCCCGGGCCAGCGCCGGCGGGAGGGGCAGCGCGCGGTCGGCCAGCAGGGCGGCGCGGCCGGCGACCACGGCGCGGCCCTCGACGGTGCCCCGGACGCCGAGGCCGGGGAGGTTCTCGAAGCCCTCCACGCCGGGCAGTTCGCCCGTCCGGTCGGCGGCGGCGGTGGCGACGGCGCGGGCGATCGGGTGCTCGGAGGCGTGCTCCAGGGCGCCGGCCAGGCGCAGCGCCTCGGTCTCGGTGGTGCCCTCGGCGGTGTGGACGGCGAGCAGGGTCATCCGGCCGGTGGTGACGGTGCCGGTCTTGTCCAGGACGACGGTGTCCACCTTGCGGGTGGTCTCCAGCACCTCCGGGCCCTTGATCAGGATGCCGAGCTGGGCGCCGCGGCCGGTGCCGACCAGCAGGGCGGTCGGGGTGGCCAGGCCCAGGGCGCACGGGCAGGCGATGATCAGCACGGCGACGGCGGCGGTGAACGCCTCGGTGGGGTTGTCGGAGACCAGCAGCCAGCCGACCAGGGTGCCGAGCGCGATCAGGATGACCACCGGAACGAAGACGGCGGAGATCCGGTCGGCCAGCCGCTGGGCGGCGGCCTTGCCGTTCTGCGCGTCCTCCACCAGCTGGGCCATCCGGGCGAGCCGGGTGTCGGCGCCGACCCGGGTGGCCTCGACCACCAGCCGGCCGCCGGCGTTGACGGTGGCACCGGTGACGGCGTCGCCCACCGCGACCTCGGCCGGTACGGACTCGCCGGTCAGCATCGAGGCGTCCACGGCCGAGGCGCCCTCGACGACCACGCCGTCGGTGGCGATCTTCTCGCCCGGGCGGACCACGAAGCGCATCCCGACGGTCAGCCGGTCCACCGGCAGCCGGACCTCGCGTCCGCCCCCGCCGTCCTGGAGGACGGAGACGTCCTTGGCGCCGAGGTCGAGCAGGGCGTGCAGGGCGGCGCCGGCCCGCCGCTTGGAGCGTGCCTCCAGGTAGCGGCCGAGCAGGATCAGCACGGTGACGGCGGCGGCCGTCTCCAGGTACAGGGTGGACGAGGCGTCGGTGGCGCCGACCGAGAGTGAGAACGAGTGCCGCATGCCGGCCATGCCCGCGTCGCCCCAGAACAGGGCCCAGAACGACCAGCCGAAGGCGGCCAGGGTGCCGAGCGAGACCAGGGTGTCCATGGTCGCGGCGCCGTGCTTGAGGTTGGTCCAGGCGGCGCGGTGGAACGGCAGCCCGCCGTAGACGACCACGGGGCCGGTGAGCGCGAAGGCCAGCCACTGCCAGTTGGTGAACTGCATCGACGGGATCATCGACAGCATGACCACCGGGACGCTGAGTACGGCGCTGACCAGCAGGCGGTCCAGCAGGGGGTCGGCGGGGGGCTGTTCGGGCGTCGTGCCGGCCCCGGCGGCCGCGGCCTCGGGGGTGGTGGCGGGCGGCGGGGGGAGTTCGGCGGTGTAACCGGTCTGCTCGATGGTGGCGATCAGGTCGGCCACGTCCACCCCGGGCCCGAAGTCGACCCGGGCCTTCTCGGTGGCGTAGTTGACGGTGGCCTCGACGCCTTCCATCCGGTTGAGCTTCTTCTCGATCCGGGCGGCGCACGAGGCGCAGGTCATGCCGCCGATGGACAGCTCGACGCGCTCCCGCAGGGCCGCCACGCCCGGGGTGGAGGTGGTGCTCATGCTGGTCAGCTCCTTGGTCAGAGCGTACGGCGGGGGCCGCGGGGTGCGGGCCCCGCCGTGTGGTCTGTCTTCGAGGGCCGCGAGGCTCAGACGGACCGGCCGACCAGCTCGTAGCCGGCCTCGTCGACGGCCGCGCGGACCTGCTCGTCGTCCAGCTCGGCCGTCGAGAGGACCGTCACGGTGCCGGCCTTGGCGTCGGCCGCCACCTCGGTGACGCCGGTCAGCGCGGAGAGCTCCTTGCTGACCGAGCTCTCGCAGTGGCCGCAGCTCATGCCGGTCACGGTGTAGGTGATGGTGCTGGACATCGGAGCCTCCGGGAGGTCTGTACCGCCGCGGGCACGTGCCCGGGCTGTTCGTCTGATAACACCATACCCCTGCGGGGTATGACTCAGGGAAGGGGGTGATGTGGCGCGGATCGCATCCGGCCGCCCGGCGGCGCGGACGCGGTCCGAGAGCAGAGCGTATGCGTCCGAACACGTTGCGCCCGAATCCGCGCCGGGCGGCGGGCGGATTCGGGCGCAGTGTGCGGTCCTGCGGGGGTCGTTCAGGCGGGGGCGGCCGGGAGCTGGGCCGGGATCGTGGCGCGCTCGCGGCGGATCAGCAGCCGCAGCCAGAGGAGGCCGCCCAGCGCGACCACGACCAGCCCCAGGGTGTCGTAGAGCGTGTAGAGGTGGACCTGCTCGCCGGTCGGGTCCGGCATGTAGCCGAGGTCGAACAGGGCGCGCTGCCGGTCGCCGGTGGTGGTCCTCGCGACCAGCCAGACCGCGATGCCGCTCGTCGAGTCCCAGAGCGCGTGCAGGAGGGCGACGCCGAGGTAGGTGAGCGCGACCGGAGGGGTGAAGCGGAAGTGGCCGCCGCGCCGCTCGCGGAAGAGCACCCCGCCGAGGATCGCCGTCCACAGGATGTGTCCGACCGGTGCCAGGACGCCGCGCAGGATCTCCGTCTCGACCAGGTTCCTGAGCGAGAGGCCCTGGATGCTGAGCACCGCGTTGAACGCGTAGCCGGCGCTCTCGAAGGCGGCGAAGCCGGCGCCGACCGTGGCGCCCAGCACCAGCCCGTAGCGCAGGCCGCCGACCCGTAGGTGCCGGCAGATCACGACCAGGGCGGCGAGCTTGACCGCCTCCTCGATCAGGCCGACGCCGAGGTACGTCCAGGCCGAGGGGGAGAGCAGGTACGTCTCCAGCACCGAGGCGCCGAGTACGCCGATGATGCCGCCGATGCCGAAGCAGGCGAGGATCCGGTCCGCGCCCAGGTCGGCGGCGTAGCGCTCGTACGCCCAGACCACCATCGTGGCCGGCACGAGGAAGCTGCCGAGCAGCACGATCGTCGGCACCAGGTTGCTGTTGCCGGTCAGGAAGGTGACGGCGACGGTGGCGACCCAGAGCAGTAGGCCGACCAGGAAGATCCGGAGCCATTGGCCGGGACGTGCCGCCGCCCGCGCCGGCGGATCGGAGATGCGGGGGGTGTTGCGGTATCCGGACACCGGTGATGGCCTCCCTCGCGAGCTGCTTTTAGTCGCACTGTATGACAAAGCGGCCATTTCGGTACCGATTGGCCCAGTGCGGCTCGGGTGGGCGGGGCCGGCCCCGGGGTGCGGGGGTGAGGTGGCTGATCGTCCGTTATGTTCGATATGTGTTCCCCATCCGCCGAGCCCAGTCGCCCGCGGTCCCGACCGCCGTGGGACTGTCGCCGGGCCGGCGGCGCGGCGCGCTGCTCGCCGCCGACCTCCAGGACGTGCCGTTCTGGCGCCGGGCGACCCCGGCGCTGATCGCGATCGGGCTGGTCGGACTCGCGGACCTCCTATCCGGCAAGGACCGCTACCTCGCGCCGCTGATGACGGTCGTCCCCACCATCGCCGCACTCACCCTGCGGCCCGTCGAACTGCTGATGGTCTGCCTGCTCGGTCTCTTCGCGGTGTTCGGCCTCAGCCACTACGACGAGGTCGACAACGTCAACGACGAGCGCTTCCTCTACGGCGCGATGGTCAGCTACCTGCTGCTCACCCTGTTCTCCGCCTGGGTCGCCCACCTCAGGATGCGCCGGGCCGCGGCCTTCGCGGCCGTCAGCTCCGTCGCCGAGGCCGCCCAGCGGGCGCTGCTGCGGCTGCCCGGCCCGGTCGTCGGACCGCTGCGCCTCGCGGTCCGGTACGTCTCCGCCGCCGACGCCTCGCGGATCGGCGGGGACCTCTACTCCGTCCTGGAGACCCCGCACGGCACCCGGGTGGCGGTCGGGGACGTCCGCGGCAAGGGCCTGGGAGCCGTGCAGACCGCCGCCGTGGTGCTCGGCGCCTTCCGCGAGGCCGCGTACGACGAGGCCGGGCTGCGCGGGGTGGCCGCCCGGATCGAGGCCAGCGTCGAGCGGCACGCGCCGGCCGGGGAGTTCACCACCGCGCTGTTCGCGGAGTTCCGCACGCCCGGGGTGATGGAGCTGCTCCAGTACGGGCACGTCCCGCCGATCCGGGTGGACCCGGACGGCGGGGTGCACGTCCTCGACGCGCCCGATCCGTGGGTGCCGCTCGGACTCGGCCGGCTGGCCGCCGGCGAGCCGACCAGCTGGGACCAGCCGTTCGGCCAGGACGACGTGCTGGTGCTCTGCACCGACGGCGTGATCGAGGCCAAACACCGCCGGAACGGCGAGTTCTACCCGCTGGCGCAGCGGGTCGGCCCGCTGGTACGGGGCGCGGCCCGCTCCGCCACGGAGCTGGAGGCGGCCGTCGGCCGGGTCTACGCCGACCTGCTGGAGCACACCGGCGGGGAGCTGCGGGACGACGCCCTGCTGCTTCTGATCACCCGGACCGATCAGCTCTGAGCCGCGGTGACCTCGGCGAGGGCACGGAAGACCAGGGCCGTCGAGGTCGCGCCCGGATCCTGGTGGCCGACGCTGCGCGGGCCCAGGTAGGAGGCGCGGCCCTTGCGGGCCTGGAGCGGCACGGTGGCGAGCGCGCCCTGCTCGGCCGCGTCCGCCGCCGCCCCGGCCGCCTGCGGCAGGCCGGCGCCCGCCGCCACCGCGGCCCGGTAGGCGGCCAGTGCCGGGGTCCAGGCGTCCACGATGGTCTTGTCGCCCGGCTCGGCCCTGCCGAGGTCCCGCACCGCCTGGAGTCCGGCCGCCAGCGCGTCGCCGAACGCGGCCGGGCCGGCCGGGGCGGGCAGGGCGGAGCCGAGGGCACGGAAGGCCTTCCCGTACAGCGGCCCGGAGGCGCCGCCGACCTTGGAGATCAGCGTCGTACCGGCCTTGGTCAGCACCGCCCCCGGGCCCGCCGGGTCGAGGCCGTCCAGAGCGGCCAGCACGGCGGTGAAACCGCGCTGCAGATTGCTGCCGTGGTCGCCGTCGCCGATCGCGGAGTCCAGCTCGGTGAGCCGCTGCTGCTCCTTCTCCACGGCGGCGGCGATCGCGCGCACCCAGGCCTCGGCGAGCGGGGTGTCGAAGTCCATGTCCGTCCCTCTTCTCAGGCCCGCTTGAGGGCGGGGGTGTCCACCGGGGCGTCCCACAGCTCCAGCAGCTCGCCGTCGGCCTTGGCCAGGGTGAGCGAGAAGCCCGCCATGTCCAGGCTGGTGACGTAGTTGCCGACCAGGTTGCGGGCCACCGTGATGCCGCGCTCGGCCAGCCGTGCGGCCACCTCGCCGAAGACGATGTACAGCTCCAGCAGCGGGGTGCCGCCGAGACCGTTCACCAGGGCGATCACCTCGTCGCCGGCGGTCAGGTGGTGGTCGGCGAGGATCGTCTCCACCACCTCGGCGGCCAGCTCGCGGGCCGGGCGCAGCTTCTCGCGGCGGCGGCCGGGCTCGCCGTGGATGCCGACGCCGACCTCGATCTCGTCCTCCGGCAGGTCGAAGCCGGGCTTGCCGGCGGCCGGGACGGTCGCGGCGGTCAGTGCGATCGCGAAGGAACGGGAGGCGGCGTTCACCCGCCGGCCCATCGCGGCCACGTCGTCCAGCGTGGCGCCGCGCTCGGCCAGCGCGCCGGCGATCTTCTCCACCAGCACGGTCGCGCCGGTGCCGCGGCGGCCGGCCGTCCACGTCGAGTCCTCGACCGCGACGTCGTCGTCGACCAGCACGGTGCGGACCTCCAGGCCCTCCTCGGCGGCGAGTTCGGCGGCCAGCTCGAAGTTCATCACGTCACCGGTGTAGTTCTTCACCAGGAAGACCACGCCCGCGCCGGAGTCCACGGCCTTGGCGGCGGCCAGCATCTGGTCCGGCACCGGGGAGGTGAAGATCTCGCCCGGGCAGGCGGCGTCCAGCATCCCGCGGCCGACGAAGCCGCCGTGCAGCGGCTCGTGGCCGGAGCCGCCGCCGGAGACCAGCGCGACCTTCGAGGCCGGCGGGCGGAGGGCCCGGGTGATCACCCGGTTCGCGAGGTCCACCGTCAACTCCGGGTGGGCGGCGGCGAATCCGGCCAGCGCGTCCTCCAGGACGCTCTCCGGGGTGTTGATCAGCTTCTTCACGGCGCTTCGCTCCCTCGGCAGACGATGCTGACCCGACGCTACGCCAGATGGGGGGCGGCGGCACGGGGTACGGTGAGGGGCGGCGTGTCCCGGGGTGGGGCGGGGTTCGGGCGGGGCCGGGGCGTGCGGTGGGTGGCCGATGGGCCTGGGGCGGGGTCGGCGGCACCGGGCGCGACACGGGGCCCGGGTCACTCGTGCGGAGCAGCGGGGCCGCCGTAGGGTCGGCGTATGAGCGACTACGTGGGCATCGTCCTGGTCTCGCACAGCGCGCAGCTGGCCGCCGGGCTGAAGCAGTTGTTGGGGGAACTCGCCTCGGACGCGGTGCGGGTGGTGGTGGCGGCCGGCACGGAGGAGGGCGGGATCGGCACCAGCTACGACCTGATCGCCCGGGCCGTCACGGAGGCGGACGGCGGGGCGGGTGTGGTGGTGCTGCCGGACCTCGGCAGCTCGGTGCTGACCGCCGTCACGGTGCTGGAGGACGAGCCGCGGCCCGGGGTGGTGCTGGTGGACGCGCCCTTCGTGGAGGGCGCGGTCTCGGCGGCGGTCACCGCCTCCACCGGGGCGGCGCTGGCCGAGGTGGTGGCGGCGGCCGAGGAGGCGCGGACCTTCCGCAAGCTCTGAGCGGCCGCGAGCTGCGGCCGCTACTTGGCGTCGGCGTAGCAGTCCACCACGGCGGTGCTGAGCGGGAACCGGACCGGGGTGTCCCCGAAGACCAGCTGCCGGGCCTCGTCGGCGGAGGCGGCGACGGCGGCGGCCACCTCGTCGGCCTGGTTGGCCGGGGTGTGCACGATCACCTCGTCGTGCTGGAAGAAGACCAGGTGCGGCCGGTCGGCCGGATCCGCCACCGGCAGGGCGCCCAGCCGGCGGCGCAGCGCCGCGAGGAGGGCGAGCGCCCAGTCGGCGGCGCTGGCCTGGATCACGAAGTTGCGGGTGAAGCGGCCCCGGGCGCGGGCCGAGCGGCCGCCGGCGTCCCCGGCCGTCTCCGGGGCCTCGGTGAGGTCGAGCCAGTCGGCGGAGGGCGGGGGGCAGACCCGGCCCAGCCGGGAGGCGACCACGCCGCCGTCCTCGCCGGTGCGGGCGGCCGCCTCGACGTAGCCCATGGCGGCCGGGTAGCGGCGGCGCAGGGTGGCGAGCAGCGGGCCGATGTCGCCGCTGGTCTGCCCGTACATGGCGCCGAGCAGGCCGAGCTTGGCCTTGTCGCGGTCCCCCTGGAAGGCGGAGGCGGCCAGCGCCTCGTAGAGGTCGCCGCCGGCGGCGGTGCGGGCCAGGCCGGCGTCCTCGGAGAGGGCGGCGAGGACGCGCGGCTCCAGTTGGGCGGCGTCGGCGACGACCAGCAGCCAGCCCGGGTCGGCGACCACGGCGCGGCGCAGGATGCGGGGGATCTGCAGGGCTCCGCCGCCCCGGCTGGCCCAGCGGCCGGAGACCACGCCGCCGACCACGTACTCGGGGCGGAACCGGCCGCCGCGGGCCCAGGCGTCCTGCCAGGCCCAGCCGTGCGCGGCGTGGATCCGGGAGAGCTCCTTGTAGCGGACCATCAGCTTCGCGGCCGGGTGGTCGACCCCCTTCAGCTCCCAGGACCGGGTGGAGCCGAGCTGGATGCCGCGGTCGGCGAAGGCGCGCAGCACCTGGCTGTGCGAGTCGGGGTTGAAGGGGCGCCCGCCGAGGGCCTGTTGGAGTTCGGCGGCCAGCTCGGCGAGCAGTCTGGGCCGGCTGCCGGGGACGGTGGGGCGGGGGCCGAGCAGCTCGGTGAGCAGCCGGTCGTGGATGTCGGCGCGCCACGGCAGGCCGTCGTACGCCATCTCGGCGGCGACCAGCGCGCCGGCCGACTCGGCGGCGACCAGCAGCCGGAACCGGGAGCGCGCGCCCGGGTCGGTGATCGCGGCCAGCCGGCGCTGCTGCTCGGCGTGGACGGCGACGACGGCGGCCAGCGGGTCGGCACCGGGCGGCAGTTGCAGCCGGTCCGGGGCGAACAGGGTGTCCTGCCCGTCGTCGTACTCGGCGGAGCCGGGTTCGGGCAGGTCGGCCGGGACGGGCAGGCCGCGGAGCCGGGCCCAGGCGGCGCCGAGCGAGCGCGGCGCGCCGAACCGGCCCTCGTGGGCCAGCAGCAGCGCCTCGGTCAGCCGTAGGTCGTGGCAGCGGGCGAGCCGGTCGGGCAGCCGGGGGAGCAGCGGGGCGTAGGCGCTGTCGGCGGCCGCCCAGACCCAGCGCACGGTGCCGGCCCGCTCGGCGGCGGCGACGGCGGCGGCGAGGTCGGGGGCGGCGCTGGGCGGGCCGAGCGGGGCTCCGGCGTCGTCGAGGGGCTGGAGCCGGCCGCCGGGGCCGTGCGGGTCGGGGACGAGGGCGATCCGGGGTGCCATGGGGGCTCCTCCTCTCGGACGGACGGGCAGGGACCTCGACGGTAGCCGGTGGGTACGACAATGCGGTCCGGACGGCGCGCGCGCCGGGTGGCGCGCTGGTCCCCGGGCGGTGCGCCGCCGAGCGGCCGGGGGCCGTAGGCAGCGCCGGTGACACCGCGTAGGGTCGGCGAAATGACCGAGAACCCCTTCTTCGAACCCAGCACCCTGGTCTACGAACTGCCGCCCTTCGCCGAGATCCGGGAAGAGCACTACCTGCCCGCGTTCGAGCGCGGGATGGCCGACCAGCTCGCCGAGATCGCCGCGATCACGGCCGATCCGGCGCCGCCGGCCTTCGACAACACGGTGGCCGCGCTGGAGCGCTCGGGGGCGCTGCTGCGGCGGGTGCGGGCCGTCTTCGACAACCAGTCCTCCGCGGACACCTCGCCGCTGGTGGACCGGGTGGACGCCGAGATCAGCCCGAGGCTGGCGGCGCACAGCGACGCGATCCTGCTGGACGCCGCGCTGTTCGCCCGGATCGAGGAGCTGCACGGGCGGCGCGCCGGGCTGGACCTGGACGCCGAGTCGCTGCGGCTGCTGGAGCGGTGGCACACCGCCTTCGTCCGGGCCGGGGCCCGGCTGGGCGCCGCCGAGCAGCAGCGGCTGCGCGCGCTGAACGCCGAACTGGCCACCGCCTCCTCGGAGTTCCGGCAGAACGTGGCGGCCGACTCGAAGGCCCGTGCGCTGGTGCTGGACTCCGCCGAGGAGCTGGCCGGGCTCTCGCCGGACGCGATCGCCGCCGCCGCCGAGAACGGCCGGGCGCTCGGGCACGACGGCAAGTACGTGCTCAGCCTGAAGAACTTCTCCAACCAGTCCGAGCTGGCCTTCCTCACCGACCGCTCGGTGCGCGAGCGTCTGCTGGCGGCCTCGCTGGGCCGCGCGATCGAGTCCAACGGCCCGCTGGCGATCCGGATGGCCGCGCTGCGCGCCGAGCGGGCCCGGCTGCTCGGGTACGACACGCACGCCGCGTACGTGGTGGCGGACGAGACGGCGGGCAGCGTCGGGGCGGTGGACGGGCTGCTGGCCCGGCTGGTGCCGCCGGCCGTGGCCAACGCCCGCCGGGAGGCGCAGGAGCTGGCCAAGCTGGCCGCCGCCGACGGGATCGAGGAGATCGCCGCGCACGACTGGGCGTACTACTCGGAGCAGGTCCGGCAGGCCTCGTACCAGGTGGACGCGGCGGCGCTGCGCCCGTACTTCGAGCTGGAGCGGGTGCTGCGGGACGGCGTCTTCTTCGCCGCCAACCTGGCGTACGGGGTGACCTTCACCGAGCGGCCGGACCTCGTCGCCTACCACCCGGACGTGCGGGTCTTCGAGGTGTTCGAGGAGGACGGCGGCTCGCTGGGGCTCTTCCTCGGGGACTTCCACGCCCGGGCGTCCAAGCGCGGCGGGGCCTGGATGGACGAGCTGGTCACCCAGTCGCGGCTGCTGGGGAAGCGGCCGGTGGTGTTCAACAACCTGAACGTCGCCAAGCCGGCGGCCGGGGAGCCGGTGCTGCTCTCCTGGGACGAGGTCCGCACGCTGTTCCACGAGTTCGGGCACGCCCTGCACGGGCTCTTCTCGGACGTCCGCTACCCGTACTTCGCGGGCACCGCCGTGCCGCGGGACTTCGTCGAGTTCCCCTCGCAGGTCAACGAGATGTGGATGGTCCGGCCGGAGGTGCTGGCCAACTACGCCAGGCACCACGTGACGGGTGAGCCGCTGCCCGCCGGGTCGGTCGAGCGGATGGCCGCGGCGGAGGGCTTCGGACAGGGCTTCCGCACCGTCGAGTACCTGGCGGCGACCCTCCTGGACTGGGCCTGGCACACCCTGCCGGCCGGCCAGGAGGTCGCGGACGCCGAGGAGTTCGAGGCGGCGGCGCTGGCCAAGGCGGGTGTGGCGGTGGCGGCGATCCCGCCGCGCTACCGGACGGCGTACTTCTCGCACATCTTCTCGGGCGGCTACAGCGCGGGCTACTACGCGTACATCTGGTCGGAGGTGCTGGACGCCGAGACGGTGCAGTGGTTCGGGACCAACGGCCGGAGCGTGCGGGAGAGCGGCGAGGTGTTCCGCCGTGAGCTGCTGTCGCGTGGGGACAGCCGGGACGCGCTGGACTCCTTCCGCGCGGTGGTCGGGCGAGACCCGCAGACCGGCCCGCTGCTGGCGCGCCGCGGTCTGGCGTAGTGCCCTCGGAGGGTGGCCCGCGCACGGCGGGCCACCCGGGGTCCGACGGGTCCGACGAGGGCCGACGGGGCCCCGTCGGGGTCTAGCGGGGTGTGACGGTGACGGTGACCGGGGTGCCCGGGCGGGTGTGCGGGAGGCGGATCCGGGCGGTGCCGGCCTGGTCCCCGGCCGGCTGGTCGAGGTCGACCCGCGCGCCGGCCGGGGTGACGGTGACCCGCACGCCGGTGGGGAACGCGGCGGCGGGCAGGGCCAGTTCGGTGGCGTGGCCGGTGCCGTCGGCGGTCCAGCGGACAGTGTGGCCGGCGGCCGTCGCGGTGGTGGCCGCGTCCGTCCCGGCGACCGCCGTCGGATAGGGGCCGAAGACCGGTTCGTCGCCGGGGGCGGGCCGGCCGGCCGGGTCGAGTGCGCAGTAGCCGCCGTTGCCCCGGCACCAGTACCACATCGCCCAGCCGGCGGCGAAGCCGTCCATGGCCGCGACCTGCCGGCGGACCAGCCGGGTGTTGCCCGGCCTGCGGGAGTCGGGCGGCCCCCACTCGCCGACCAGGACCGGCAGCCGCTGGGCGGCCGGGTAGGCGGTGATCGCGGCGGTGTACCGCTCGACGAAGCCGCCGCTCTCGTCCCAGTCGGCGCCGGACTCGACCGCGGTGTCGTAGAAGTGCGGCGCGTAGCCGAGCCGGGGGCCGCCCCGGCGCGGGTCGGTGAAGCCGGGCAGCCGGGTGGGCACGCCCTGGCCGACCAGGACGGTCGGTTCGACGAACAGCCAGGCGTGGGTGTCCACTTGGCGCACGGCCCGGATCAGGCGGCGGTACATGTCGGCGAGCCGGCCCTGTTCGAGGGCGGCGGAGGCGGCGGCGAGCACCGCCGGGTCGGTCGGGTCGCCGTCCACCGGGCCGAACGGCTCGTTGAACAGGTCGTAGCCCAACAGGGAGCGGTGGCCGCGCAGTTCGCGGGCCAGCCGGGTGTAGAAGTCGGCCTGCCAGGCGCGCAGGTCGGGGTCGTCGTAGAGGTGACGGAAGGCGGCCTGGACGGCGGGCTGGAAGTAGCCGGCGAACCAGTCGTCCGGGTCCGGGGTGAACGGCAGGCCGTCGTCGCGGGTGGCCCAGAGCGGAATGCCGCGGTCGCCGCCGCCGAACTTCGGCCCGTAGACGTCCTGGTGGAAGTCGACCAGGGCCAGCACGCCGTACCGGTCGGCCCAGCCGAGCAGCCGGTGCAGACGGGCCAGTTCGGCTGGGTCGAGGCGGCCCCGCCCGGGCTCCAGCCTGGTCCAGGAGACGGGCACCCGGATCAGCGTGAAGCCCTGCTCCGCGAGGGACCTGACGTCCTGCTCGGTGGCCTCGGCGTACTTGTCGAGGTTGAAGCCGCGCAGCTGGAGCCGGCGGCCGGAGTCGTCGGTGAGACTGGTGCGGCCGTCGGGGGCGGTGGCCGTCCCGGTGGGGAACTCCGCCCGGTGCGGCGCCGCCCGGGCCGCGGCCGGGTTGGCGGCGAGCGGCGTGGTGACGGCGGTGGTGGCGGCGAGCAGGAGGGCAACGGCGGTGCGGCGCAGACGCATCGGGACCTCACAGGATCTCGCGGGCCGAGGCTCGCGGGCCGGGGGGTGGGGCCCGATGATGCCCGGATCGCCGTGTACTGCACAAGAGTTCGGGCCGGGTTCGGCGTCGGCCGGGGCGGGGTTCAGGCCGGCGGCGGCTCGGCGGCCGGGGCGGGGTTCAGGCCGGCGGCGGCTCGGCGGCCGGGGCGGGGAGGGCGGCGGTGGGCAGGTCGGCGGCGGCCGCGAGCCGGCCCCAGAGCAGGTCGGCGAGCGCCTGGACCATCCGGGTGCGCGAGCACGGTCTCGACTCCAGCCACCAGTCGCCGGCCGCCAGCACCATGCCGGTGATGCCGCGGCCCCAGGCCTCGGCGAGGAGTTCGCGGTCCGCGCCGAGGTCGACCTGACTCTCGACGGCCCGGGTGATCTCCTCCGCGATCTGCCGCAGTGCCGGGGCGAGCGCGTGGCCGACACCGCTCGGGTCTCCGGGCTCGGGGTGCGTGAGCAGCCGGTAGACCTGCGGGCGGGCCTCGATCCCGGCCAGGTAGGTGTCCAGTACGTGCTCGACCCGGTCGCGGCGCTCCAGCGGCTCGCTGAGCGCGGCCCGGACGGCGGCCAGCAGGCCGCTGGTGTGGCGCTCGGTCAGCGCCCCGATCAGGCCGTTCCGGTCGCCGAAGTGGCGGTACAGGATGGGCTTGGTGATCCCGGCCTCGGCGGCGATGGCGTTCATGCTGGCGGCCGGGCCGTCCCGCTGGATCACCCGGTCGGCGGCGTTGAGCAGCTGCTCGCGGCGGGGCTCTGGGGACATGCGCTGCTCCTCGTTCGGGCCGTTGACATCAGTTACCAATCAGTAGCAGACTCCCTCGATGTTACCGGGGGTAACACCCGGCGTGGCCGCGCCGGCAGCTGCCGGCGGCGGGCCGCCTCCCGGCAGCCGGCTCTTCATCGGAGGTATGCATCATGGGCACGTTCTCGCTGGACCCGGGCGCGGACCAGCTCGCCGTACGCGACTGGCTGCACGGCTTTGCCGCCGACGTCATGCGCCCGGCCGCGGCCGAGTGGGACGAGCGGGAGGAGACCCCCTGGCCGGTCATCCAGGAGGCCGCCAAGCTCGGCATCTACTCCCTGGACTTCTACGCCCAGCAGTACTTCGACCCCTCCGGCGTCGGTATCCCGATCGCCATGGAGGAGCTGTTCTGGGGCGACGCCGGCATCGGCCTGTCCATCGTCGGCACCACGCTGGCCGCCGTCGCGGTGCTCGCCAACGGCACCGAGGAGCAGATCGGCACCTGGGCGCCGCAGATGTTCGGCACCCCGGACGACGTCAAGGTGGCGGCGTTCTGCTCGTCCGAGCCGGACGCCGGCTCCGACGTCTCAGCGCTGCGCACCCGCGCCGTCCACGACGAGGCCACCGGCGAGTGGGTGCTGAACGGCACCAAGACCTGGGCCACCAACGGCGGGATCGCCGCCGTCCACGTCGTGGTCGCCACCGTCGACCCCGCGCTCGGCTCGCGCGGGCAGGCCTCCTTCGTGGTGCCGCCGGGCACCCCGGGGCTGAGCCAGGGCCAGAAGTTCAAGAAGCACGGCATCCGCGCCTCGCACACCGCCGAGGTGGTGCTGGACTCCGTCCGGGTGCCCGGTCACTGCCTGCTCGGCGGCAAGGAGAAGCTCGACGAGCGGCTGGCCCGGGCCCGTGAGGGCACCCGGAGCGGAAAGGGCAAGAACGCCGCGATGGCCACCTTCGAGGCCTCCCGCCCGGCCGTCGGCGCGCAGGCGATCGGCATCGCCCGGGCCGCGTACGAGGTGGCCCTCGACTACGCCAGGACCCGGGTGCAGTTCGGCCGGCCGATCATCGACAACCAGGGCGTGGCCTTCCAGCTGGCCGACATGAAGACCCGGATCGACGCGGCCCGGCTGCTGGTCTGGCGGGCGTCCTGGATGGCGGCCAACAACCAGCCGTTCACCGCGGCCGAGGGCTCGATGTCCAAGCTCTACGCGGGCGAGACCGCCAAGTGGGTCACCGCGCAGGCGATGCAGATCCTCGGCGGCAACGGGTTCACCCGCGAGTACCCGGTGGAGCGGATGCACCGGGACAGCGCGATCTACTCGATCTTCGAGGGCACCAGCGAGATCCAGCGGCTGGTGATCGCCCGGGCGATCTCCGGGATGCCGATCCGCTGACCCGCGGCCGGCGTCAGCGGGCCGCCCAGAAGGTGAGCCCGGCGGTGAGGGCGCCCACCACCGCGCCGGCGATCGTCTGCGCGGTGGTGTGGTCCCGCAGCACCACCCGGGACCAGCCGATCAGGGCCACCAGCGGGGCGAGCACCAGCCACCACGGGCCGAGCGCGATCGCCAGGCAGACCACCGCGCCGCTCGCCACGGCGGTGTGGACGGAGACCTTCCACCAGACGGTGATCACCAGGATCGGCACCAGCGAGGCGAACATCGCCAGCACCATCGCGGTCAGGTCGGCCGGCGCGTCCAGCCGGACCATCACCGCGAAGCTGGTCAGCACCGACCCCATGATGAACGGGAACACCGTGAGCCGCCGCTGCCGGTGGCCGACGTGGCGGTCCTCCAGCGTTCCCTTGCGGACGCCGCGCCGGATGAACAGGGTCGGGACGACGGCGGCGAACAGCGCCGCGAACAGTGCCCAGCCGAGGCCCCGCCAGCCGTAGCGCAGGGCGCCGAGCAGCGGCAGCATCGCGATGATCACGTTCTTGGGCTCGACGCCGTCGGTGACCCGGCGGGCCCAGAGGGTGGTGCTCGTCGGAGTGGTCATCGCGGTGGGCGCTCCCGGCGGCTCGGCTGGATCTTCGACCGGGTGATCGTAGTGGTCCGGGTGGGAGCGATCAGAACCGGGGCGGGCGGCCCTCCAGGAACGCGGCGAGGCCCTCGCGCACGTCCGGGGCCTCCCGGGAGCGGATCTCCCACGGCCGCAGCGCCGCGGCGGCCTCCTCCGGCGCGCCGCCCAGCGCCGCCTTCACCGCACCGATCGTCTGCGGCGAGCGCCGCGTCAGCAGCCGGGCGAACTCCAGGGCGTCGGCGTCCAGTTCGGCGGCGGGCAGGACCCGGTCGGCGAGGCCGATCGCCGAGGCGCGCACTCCCGTCAGCAGCTCGCCGGAGAACAGCAGGAGCTTGGCCCGGGAGGGCCCCACCAGCCTGGCCAGCCGCAGGGTGGGGACGGCCGGGTAGACCACCCCGAGCTTGGCCGGGGTGATGCCCATCCGCGCGTCGTCGGCGACCCACCGGAGGTCGCAGGCGACCGCCAGCTGACAGCCGCCGCCGACGCAGGCGCCGTGCACCACCGCGATCGTCGGGTGCGGGAAGTCCGCCAGCGCCTCCTCGGCGGCGACGTTGGAGGCGTGGTAGGCGTCGGCGTGGTCCGGATCGGCGTAGACCTCGGACAACTCGGCGATGTCCGCGCCGGCACTGAAGGTGCCGCCCGCGCCGGTGACCAGGAGGGCGCGGACACCGGGCTGTTCGGCGATCCGGAGCAGCACCTCGGGCAGCGCCTGCCAGATCGCCAGGGTGATGGCGTTGCGCCGGGCCGGCCGGGTGAACTTCAGCACGGCGACGCCGTCCTCGCCGACGTGGGCGCGGAGGCCGTCGACGTGGGTGGGCAGCGGGGAGCGGTCCCGCGTGAGCAGCGGCTGGTCCATGCGCACCTCCGGAGATCGTGGTGCGGACACTCTCTCAGGCGGCGCGGGCGGGGCCCCGACGCGGGTCTCGGGCAGGGGCCCCGACGCGGGTCTCGGGCAGGGGCCACGGGCAGGTCTCAGGCAGGTCTCAGGCGGGGGCCCCGGGCGTGCGGGTGCCGTAGTCGCCGAGGCCGTGCTCGACCAGGTCGAAGGCGCGCCTCGCATTCTCGACGGCCTCCGGCAGCACCTCGGCGGCCCGCTCGCCGGCCATCATCCGGCGCTGGTTCTCGCTGGTCAACGTCGTCCGGACGCCGAGCAGTTGGGCGGCCGCCGCTTGGGCGAGGAGCCGGTCGCCCGCCGGGTCCTCGGCCAGCAGCTCGGCGGCCAGCAGCTCGTTCGCCGCGTGGCCGAACGCGGTGGTCGCGCGCAGGGCCAGCGCGGGGGTCCGGTGGATCAGCCGCACCACGTCGACGGTGAACCGGTGGTCGTTGAGGCCGGTGGCCGGGTCGAACTCGGCCAGTGCGGCCAGGAAGTGGGTGCGCAGCGCGGCCACCACCGAGGTGCCGGGGGCGCGCTCGCGCACCACCCTGGCGGGCTCGTCGGTGTGCTGCTCCATCGGCGCCATGACCAGGTCTTCCTTGGACGGGAAGTAGTTGAAGACGGTCATCTTCGAGACGTCGGCGGCGGCGGCGATCTCGGCCACCGACACCTCGTCGAAGCCCCGCTCGGCGAACAGGGCGACGGCACTGTGCCAGATCCGCATGGCCGTCTGCCGCTTCTTGCGCTCGCGCAGGCTCAGCCCGTCGTGGGCGCCGGCCCCAGTGCTCTTCACCATGAGCGCGACTGTACCAGGATCAAACATGTACCAGGTCGGAATATGTGCTGGGTCAGAAGATTGGTTCAGTCAGAAGATTGGTCGGGACGAAGAATTGACCGGGTCAAAAAAGACTGTCATGGTGGTGCCGTGCCGCCGGGCCGGGCCTCCCCGGTGCGGCCCGGCTCCTGCTCGATCGCCCGAATTCCGCTACCCCGGGGGGACTTCCGATGACCGCCACCGCGCCGTCAGCGGCTCTGATGACAGAGCCTCAGCGCAAGCTGGGCATGCTGCTCTGCCTGATCACGATGATCCTGGCCGTGCTCGACACGAACATCGTGTCGGCGGCCACCGTGCCGATCGTCCGGGACCTCGACCCCGTCCACGGCGTCGACCGGCTGCCCTGGCTGGTCAGCGCGTTCGCCCTGGCCGCCACCGCACTGCTGCCGCTCTACGGCAAGCTCTGCGACCTCCACGGCGCCAAGCGGGTGCTGCTCGCGGCCGTCGGCACCTTCCTGTTCGGCTCGGCGCTCTGCGGGGCGGCGCAGTCGATGGAGCAGCTGATCGCCTTCCGGGCCGTCCAGGGGATCGGCGGCGGCGGGCTGATGAGCGTGACCATGGTGGTGATCGCCCAGCTCAAGGGCCCGGAGGGCGGGAAGAAGGGCGGCGGGGGCGGCCTGGGCGGCATCGTCGCCGGCGCCGGCATGGCCCTCGGCCCGCTGATCGGCGCTCTCCTCGCGGACCACCTCGACTGGCGCTGGATCTTCTACGTCAACCTGCCGCTCGGCCTGCTCGTCCTGGTCGGCGCCGCCCTCGTGCTCAAGCTCCCGAAGGGCGCCGGACGCCGCGGCCTGGACTTCGCCGGCGCCACGCTCGCCGCGGCGTTCGCCACCTCGCTGCTGCTGCTGACCGAGTGGGGCGGCAAGGACTACGCCTGGACCTCCCCGCAGATCCTCGCGCTGGCCGCTGCCGTCGTGGCCTCCCTCGGCCTGTTCCTCCGGCGCCAGGCCACCGCCGCGGAGCCGGTGCTGCCGCTCTCGCTCTTCCGCGTCCCGGAGATCCGGATCGGCTTCGCGGTGCAGGGGCTGGTCGGCATGGGGCTGATGGGCGCGATCATGTACGTGATGCTGTACCTGCAGGTCGCCCGCGGCGTGGCCGCGACCTCGGCCAGCCTCTACCTGATCCCGATGGCTACCGGAATGACGGTCGTCGGCATGGCGGTCAACCGGCTGACCGCGCGCGGCGTCCAGGACAGGACGCTCCTGGCCGCCGGTGGGGCCTGCGCCACCGTCGCGCTGCTGCTGCTCGGGCAGAGCGGCCCGGACACCTCGCTCTGGCTGGTGCGGGCCGAGCTGGGGCTGCTCGGCGTCGGCCTCGGCCAGTTGATCGGCCGGCTCATCACCGTCGTCCAGGACGCCGCTCCGTCACACCAGTTGGGTGTCGCCACCACCGGCATCCGGTTCTTCCAGACGCTCGGCAACGCGCTGGGGGCGGCGCTCTTCGGCACCCTGCTCGCCCGGGTCTTCGAGCGCGGCGAGCCCGGCACCCCGCTCGGCGCGGTCGGCCGGATGACCGGTGCGGCCCGGGAACACGCGGTGCAGGGCTTCGTCGATGCGGTGGACGTGGTCTTCCTCTCGGCGGCCGGGGTGATGGCGCTGGTCGTGGTGCTCGCGCTGCGGCTGCCGCGGCGTCCGGCGGAGGAGCCGGCCGTCGAGCGGCAGGTGCTGGCTGCCTGAGCCCGGCCGGTCGGGGGGCCGGTCGGCGTGGGCCCGGTGGACTTCGGTCCGCCGGGCCCCTGCCGCGTCCGCGCTGTCGGTCCGGGGGTGCCACCGTGGGCCGGGGTGGCGGGGCCGGGTGGACGGGCAGGCGGGACGGGCAGGCGGGGTGGGCCGGGTCAGGCGGAGGGCTTCCACTCGTGGGCGAGGAGCGACCAGACCTCCTTGTCGTGCCGGACGCCGTTGTGCGGGTAGTGCTCCCGCATCGTGCCGTCCAGCTTCATGCCCAGCCGCTGGGCGAGCGCCCGGCTGCGGAGGTTGGCCGGGCTGGTGTACCACTCGATCCGGTGCATGCCCCGGGTGGTGAAGGCGTAGTCGATCAGGTGGCGGACGGCGGCGGCCACCAGGCCCCGGCCCTCGCCGGCGGGCTCCGTCCAGACCCCGATCTCGCAGTTGCCGGCGGCGGCGTCGAACTGCGGGAACATCACGCCGCCGACCAGGGTGCCGTCGACCCGGATGCCGAAGATCCGGCCGGCGTCGGCGGCCTGCCGGTCGGCGTAGCGCTGGAGGGTCGCGCGGGCCGAGTCCAGGTCGGTGGAGTGGCCGGCCCAGCCGATCCACGGATCGGTGTGGGCGCGGGCGCGGTCCATGTGGGCGAGGAACTCGGGGGCCTGCCACGGTTCCAGCGGGCAGAGCACGGCGTTGTCGGCGAGCGCGACGGTGAACATGGGCAGGGCCTTTCGAGGAAGCGGTCCGGGGCGGTGGCCCAGGCGGGCGGTCCGGGGTGGACCCTACATACATAACAAACGTTTGGTATGTAGGATAGCCCCCATGACGCCCGCCCGTGGAGACCATGACGCCCGACGCCTGGAAGTCTCCGAGGCGGTCTGGCGGGTGCTCTCCTCCCGCGGCTTCGAGGGGCTGACGCTGCGCGCGGTGGCCGCCGAAATGGGTGCCTCGACCGGGTTGCTGACGCACTACTTCCCCAACAAGCGGGCCCTGGTGGCCTACGCGCTCGACGAGCTGGACCGGCGCTCCCTCGAACGCCCGCGCCGCGCCGCGCCCGCCGACGGCAGTGCGCCGCCGCCGGCCGGGCTGGCCCGGCTGCGGGCGGCGCTGCTCGACATCCTCCCGCTGGACGGACCGGCCACGGCCGGCAACCGGATCTGGGTCGGCTCCTGGGACGTCGCGCTGGCCGACCCGGAGCTGGCGGACGCGCACGCCGCGCGGTACGCCCGGGCGCGGGAGGCGCTGAGCGGGTACGTGGCGGCCGCGCAGCGGCTCGGCGAACTGCCTGCGGGCGTGGATGCGGCTCAGCTCGCGGCGGGGGCGCAGGCCTTCGTGCTGGGGCTGGTCGTGCAGGCCCTGTTCGCCCCGGCGGAGTTCCCGCCCGCACGGCAGGCGGAGCTGCTGGACGCCTACCTGGCGGGGCTGGTGGCCTCGGGGAGCCGGCCCGCGTCGTAGTGCGGACCCGGCCGGGGCCGGCGTGCGGTCGTGGCGCGGACGGGGCCGGGGCCGGGTCGGTCGGGTGTGGCGTGCGGCCGGGGTGGGCGCGGACCGTGGGCGTGCGTCCGCGGGGCGTGCCCCGGAGCTCGTCGGCACTGCCGGCCCGGGCCGGGGGCGGTGCCGGATTGGCCCGCGGGTTTCCGTTCGAGCCCGACCCGTCCGCGTGGTGCGGTCGGCCGGTGCCGGTGTTTCCCATGGGGTCGTTTCCGACGCGGCGACGACACGCATTGTCACGGGTTATGTGCGGTCGGTGTGCGTGCTTTTCCCGGCGGCCGGGCCGGCATAGGCCCCACCGGCGTGGTGGCCTGCGGGAATTCGCGCGTGGGTGCCCCCAGCAGGATTCGAACCTGCGACCTACCGCTTAGAAGGCGGGTGCTCTATCCGCTGAGCTATGGGGGCGGGACGGGCGGCGCCCTGGGGGGCGTGACCGTTGCCGGGATCGGGCGACGAGCGCGTGTGGCGCCCGCTGTCCGGCCCCGTACCTGAGGGTGGGGGTGGGGGTTGGCGGACCCTTGCCCTGTCGGGGACAGGATAAGGGTGCCCAGTTCCTCGGCCGGGTGTAACAACACCGTCGCGGGTGTGTCGGCTTCGGTGGAGCGGTCCGATAATCGCAGGTGAAGGCCGTGCGTGCAGCGGTCTGACGGTCTTCGGCGCCGGACGTTGTGCAGTCGTTACGGGGCTGCCGCCTCACCCGTTATGGATTCGGCACGGAGAAAGCACGACCGTCACCGCGGGTGGGGGGCCGTATTCGGGTTCGTTCGGTCGGATGACGTGGGCGGACGGCCGGCCGGGCCACCCTTGGGGGTGTCCCGACGGGGCGGGAAGCGGGTCGTTTGTTGTCATGACCGCGCAGAAGAGGGGCTGGAAGTAGTACCGCAAGGCCGAAATTCACCCCTGTGAGTGACGCCGGTTTTCCACAGGGCCGAGTTGTCCACAGGATTTCCGATCTCACTGGTCCGGATTTCCCCGGAACTGCACTCTCAACTCGCACCGGTTGATTCCGTACGGTGCATCGGAGAGAACGGAGCGTGTTCTGTGAACGGGACTCAGGTGACGGTGATCGGCAATGTCGCGACCGAGGTGACCTACGCGCGGACGGCCGCCGGAGTGCCGGTGGCGAACTTCCGGCTGGCGTCGACGGAGCGGCGTTACGACCGGCAGAAGGAGGGGTGGGTGGACGGCGAGACGCAGTGGGTGACGGTGACGGCGTGGCGGGCGCTGGCGGGTCATCTGATCGGCTCGCTGTCGAAGGGCGATCCGGTGGTGGTGAGCGGTCGGCTGAGGGTGCGTGAGTGGACGGACGGCGAGGCCAGGCGCAGCCGGGTCGAGATCGACGCCCGATCGGTCGGACACGATCTCAGTCGTGGTACTGCGGCCTTCACATGGGCGGCGGGGGTGCGGGGTGAGCCGCCGGGTGGCGGTGGGGAGGTGCTCGACGAGGCGGTGCCCGGGTGGATCGCAGACGCACTGCATGCGCGGAAGGTCTCGGCGTTGGCGCCGGCCGAGGCCCCGCCGGCGGGTTCGGGGGTGGCCGTGGTGGCCGGCGAGGAGGTGGACGGCATGTCGACCGGAGGTGAAGAGCAGATGGCCTTGATCTGACCAGCAGGGATCTCAACTGTCGACAAATATGTTGATCGAGACGGTTGTTGAGCCCACATGCGCAATCCCGGATCGGTTAACCGAGAGTTCGGGCTTTCTGGCAGATCGTCAGTTTGTGTGGATGATGGGATGGTTGATAACGATCCAGATACGGAATGGTCCTGATTTCGCATGGGGGTTTGCGCGCCCCCGGGGCTCAATAGGATTCGTCTGGTTCACACACATGCAGCGGCGCCACAGGGGGCGCGGCAATGCAAGGCGGGCTGCCCATCGGCATGGCCCGGCCCGGAGGGATCCCAGATGTTCCAGAGGCAGGGGCGGAGTCTTCCGCGCATAACCACTGTCATGCTCACGACCAGCATTGCGCTGGGCGGAAGCCTGTTCGCGGCGGGTGCGGCGGTTGCGGCCGACGCACCAGGCGCGGGTGTCACGGCAGTGATCCAGCCGACCATGGAGGCCGAGGAGATCGCCGTCGACGGCCACGGCCTCCAGGGTGGTCTGTTCACCCTCAAGACGCCGAACGGCTCGATCCAGACGTACTGCATCGACATCGACCACCCGGTGAACATCACCAGCGGGGTCGAGTACCAGGAGTCCGACTGGAAGTCGAGCTCGCTCGGCGCGAAGGAGAAGGCTCAGGACGCCGCCAAGATCCGCTGGATCCTGGAGAACTCCTACCCGCAGGTGACCGACCTCGTGAAGCTGGCCAAGGACGCCGGCGTCGACGGTCAGCTCACCAAGGAGGATGCTGCCGCCGGCACCCAGGCCGCGATCTGGAAGTTCTCGGACGGCAAGAACGCCATCCCGAAGGACTCGCAGGCCAAGCAGCTGCGCGACTACCTGGTCAGCGACAAGAACAAGGGCATCGCCGCTGAGCCCAAGCCCTCGCTGAGCCTCACGCCGGACTCGGTGTCGGGCAAGCCGGGCAACAAGCTCGGTCCGTTCACCATCAACTCCAGCGCCTCCGAGGTGAAGCTGGCGGTCGCCGGTGACGCCGCGGGCAAGGTGAAGCTGGTCGACAAGGACGGCAAGCCGGTCACCGGCCTGACCGGCCCGGTCGCCAAGGACACCCAGCTGTTCCTGGACGTCCCGGCCGGCACCCCGGACGGCGCGGCCACCGTGACGGCCAACGCCGAGACCGTCGTGCCCAGCGGCCGCGTCTTCCTCAGCAAGGGCTACACCCCGGCGAAGCACAGCCAGACCATGATCCTGGCCGGCTCCACCAAGCTCAGCGTCTCCGACGCCGCCAAGGCCACCTGGAAGCAGGGCAAGGGTGCGCTGGTGGACAGCACCGCCCAGGTCGAGTGCGACGCCAACGGCGTCCGCGTCTCCGTCGCCAACGGCGGCGACGAGGCGGCCGACGTCACGGTGACGCCGGGCAAGAAGGTCACCGTCCAGCCGGGCAAGGTCGAGAGCGTGGTCGTCCCGGTCGCGGAGGACGCCGCCTACGACATCACCGTCACCGGCCCGAACGGCTTCACCAAGGAGTTCAAGGGCATCCTGGACTGCAAGGTCACCAGCGTGACCACGCCGACCGGCACCCCGTCGGCCGCCCCGACCACCCCGGCCGCCACCACCCCGGCTCCGGCCGGTACGCCGTCGGCCGGCGCCACCACCACCGCTGCCAAGCCGGCTCCGGCCGCCACCAGCCCGGCCCCCGGCACCACCGGTGGTCTGGCCCAGACCGGTGGTAACGACGCCACCCCGGTGCTCGCCGCCGTCGCCGGCGGTCTGGTCGTGGCCGGCGGTGCCGCGGTCTTCGTCCTGCGCCGTCGCGGCCGTCACGGTCGCAGCGCCGCCTGAGGCAGCAGCGCACCGAGGTCCTGAGCTCCTGAGGGCCTGAAGGACTCCGGCCCGGCTCCCCGCATCCTTTGCGGGGAGCCGGGCCGAGTCGCGTTCCGGCTGCGTGCGGGGGGTGCGGCGGGAGCCGGGCGGGGGAGGAGAAGGGAGCGACCGGCCTGATACCCCGGTGGGGCACGGCAGTCGGTTCGGGTCTCGGGGCCGGGTGCGGCACAATGGAAGGCTGCAAGCCGAATTACTCCCGACGACGCCGGAGCGATCTCACGTGGCGGAATACATCTACACGATGCGCAAGGTGCGCAAGGCGCACGGAGACAAGGTCATCCTTGACGACGTGACGCTCAGCTTCCTCCCCGGGGCGAAGATCGGCGTTGTCGGCCCCAACGGCGCCGGCAAGTCCACCGTGCTGAAGATGATGGCCGGCCTGGAGCAGCCCTCCAACGGTGACGCCTTCCTCTCGCCCGGGTACACCGTCGGCATGCTGCTCCAGGAGCCGCCGCTGGACGAGACCAAGACGGTCCTCGAGAACGTCGAGGACGGCGTCAAGGAGATCAAGGCGAAGCTCAACCGCTTCAACGAGATCGCCGAGCTGATGGCCACCGACTACTCGGACGCGCTGCTCGACGAGATGGGCAAGCTCCAGGAGGACCTGGACCACGCCAACGCCTGGGACCTCGACGCCCAGCTGGAGCAGGCCATGGACGCGCTGGGCTGCCCGCCCGGCGACTGGGCCGTCACCAAGCTCTCCGGTGGCGAGAAGCGCCGCGTGGCGCTCTGCAAGCTGCTGCTGGAGGCCCCCGACCTGCTGCTGCTCGACGAGCCCACCAACCACCTGGACGCCGAGTCGGTGAACTGGCTGGAGCAGCACCTGGCCAAGTACGCCGGCACCGTCGTCGCCGTCACCCACGACCGGTACTTCCTGGACAACGTGGCCGGCTGGATCCTGGAGCTCGACCGCGGCCGCGCGATCGGTTACGAGGGCAACTACTCCACCTACCTGGAGAGCAAGCAGTCCCGGCTCAAGGTCGAGGGCCAGAAGGACGCCAAGCGCGCCAAGCGGCTCAAGGAAGAGCTGGAGTGGGTCCGCTCCAACGCCAAGGGCCGCCAGGCGAAGTCCAAGGCCCGTCTGGCCCGCTACGAGGAGATGGCGGCCGAGGCCGACAAGATGCGGAAGCTGGACTTCGAGGAGATCCAGATCCCGCCGGGCCCGCGTCTGGGCAGCGTCGTCATCGAGGTGGAGAACCTCAACAAGGCCTTCGGCGAGAAGATCCTGATCGACGACCTCAGCTTCACCCTGCCGCGCAACGGCATCGTCGGCATCATCGGCCCGAACGGCGCCGGCAAGACCACGCTGTTCAAGATGCTGCAGGACCTGGAGACCCCGGACTCCGGCAAGGTCAGGGTCGGCGACACGGTCAAGATCAGCTACGTCGACCAGACCCGCGCCAACATCGACCCGAAGAAGACGCTCTGGGAGGTCGTCTCCGACGGCCTGGACTGGATCAACGTCGGCCAGGTCGAGATGCCGTCCCGCGCCTACGTCTCGGCGTTCGGCTTCAAGGGCCCGGACCAGCAGAAGCCGGCCGGCGTGCTCTCCGGTGGTGAGCGCAACCGCCTCAACCTGGCGCTCACCCTCAAGCAGGGCGGCAACCTGCTGCTCCTCGACGAGCCCACCAACGACCTCGACGTCGAGACCCTCTCCTCGCTGGAGAACGCGCTGCTGGAGTTCCCCGGCTGCGCCGTGGTCATCTCCCACGACCGCTGGTTCCTGGACCGAGTGGCCACCCACATCCTCGCCTACGAGGGCGAGAGCAAGTGGTTCTGGTTCGAGGGCAACTTCGAGTCGTACGAGAAGAACAAGATCGAGCGGCTGGGCGCCGACGCCGCCCGTCCGCACCGGGCCACCTACAAGAAGCTGACCCGGGGCTGACACCCAGCTGTCACAACGGCCCGGCAGACTGCCCTCCGGGGCGGCCTGCCGGGCCGCGGCCCACCGCCACCACCGCGCGGCGGGTCACCTGACGTCGAGGAGAACACCCGTGGCACGCCACATCTACGCCTGTCCGCTGCGTTGGTCCGACATGGACGCCTTCGGGCACGTCAACAACGTCGTCTTCCTGCGCTACCTGGAGGAGGCCCGGATCGACTTCATGTTCACCCAGGCCGCCGCGGCCGGTGCCGGGGAGTTCGCGGGCGGTTCGGTGGTGGCGCGCCACGAGATCGACTACAAGCGGCCGCTGGTGCACCGGCCCGAGCCGGTCACCATCGAGACCTGGGTGACCAAGATCGGCGTCGCCTCGCTGACGGTCGCGTACGAGATCAAGGACAGCGCCGAGGACGGCACCGAGACGGTCTACGTCCGGGCGTCCACCGTGGTCGTGCCCTACGACCTCGCCGAGGGCCGGCCGCGCCGGATCAGCGAGGTGGAGCGGGAGTTCCTCGGCCGCTACACCGACGACCACGGCAAGGACGGCCACAGCCTGGACGCGGAGCCGGTCGGCGCGGCGGCCTGAGCCCGGGCCGCCCGGCCCCGGCTCCGGCCTGATCGGGCCGCCCGGTCCGGCCGGGCGTACGACCAACCACCGACACACGGATTCGAGCTGACACGCGTTGACCGGTACCGCCCCCCTCGCCCTCGCCGACGCCGGGGAGGCCGCCGACCTCGCCGCCTTCCTGGTCCGGCTGCTCCGCTTCGACAAGGCGGCGGCGGTGCGGCTGCAGGCGGTGCCCGCGGCGGACGGATCGGGTGTGCTGGCGGTCTTCGGGCGGCTGCCGTTGGGCAGTTCCGGCGCGCTGGCGATCCGCACCGCGCGGCTGACCGCGCTCGGCGCGCCCACCGACCGCACCGTCTCGGCGGGCCGGCTGCTGGACGGCCTGGACGACGGGGCCGACACCGCGGCCCTGCCCGCCGCCGTCACCGGCCCCGCCTGGGCCGGCCTGCTGCCGCCGCGCACCGGCTGGCAGCTGATCGGCGAGCCGCCGGTGGCCGAGGTGTACCCCGAACTGATGGCCGGTGTGCGGGAGTTCCGCGAGCGCAGTGAGGCCGTCCCGGCGCACCACCGGACCAGGGCGGTGCTGGACGCGCTGGCCGACGAGATCTGGTCCCGGCCGGTGACCGCGCTGCCCGAGCTGCCGCTGCGCGCCGCGCACGCGGCCCTGGTGATCGGCTTCCTGAAGCCGGGCGCCCCGCTGACCGTGCACCGGGCCGGCGGCTGGCTGCGGTTGAGCGCCCCGGCCGGGTCGGTGGCGGTCCGCACGGCGGCCGCGCCCGGCGCGGGGCTGGGGCTAAGCCCGGTCCGTTAGGGCTCGGGAGCCGGAGTCCCGTCGCCGCCGGGCGGGAGTCCGACCAGGACCGCGGGGCCGGCTCAGCCCTCGGTGTTGACCATCGAGGCGGCGGCGTAGGTGAGGTAGTCCCAGAGCTGGCGCTCAGCGTCGGCCGGCAGCGCCAGCTCGTCCACCGCCGCCCGCATGTGTCTCAGCCAGGCGTCGTGCGCCGCGCGGTCCACCTTGAACGGCACGTGCCGCATCCGCAGCCGCGGGTGGCCGCGCTGCTCGCTGTAGGTGCGCGGGCCGCCCCAGTACTGCATCAGGAACAGCGTGAGGCGCTCCTCGGCGGGGCCTAGGTCCTCCTCGGGGTACATCGGGCGCAGCAGCTCGTCCTCGGCGACGCCCTGGTAGAACCGGTGCACCAGCCGCCGGAAGGTCGGCTCGCCGCCGACCTGGTCGAAGAAGGTCTCCTCGCTGAGCGTGCCACGCCGGATCTCTGTCACCCGACCATGGTCGCAGACGCCGCCGGGGCCGTACACCGGGACCTGAGGACCAGGACTCCCGGTGTACGACCCCGCGGGTACCGCCGTGCGGCTACGCGTCCTCCCAGCGGAAGAACCGCCAGGCGATGGCGGTGACGACGGCGGCGAACACCAGCAGCCCGCCCATGGCCGGCAGGGCGTCCATCACGCCGCCGCCCTTGGAGAGCACCGACTGGGCGGCGGTGACCAGGTGCTTGAGCGGCAGCGCGTTGGAGATCGCCTTCAGCCAGGACGGCATGTCGTCGGTGGGGAAGAACGAACCCGACAGGAACGACATCGGCAGCACGATGATCTGCGAGATGCCGTTGGCCGCCTCCTCGGTCTTGGCGACGGCCCCGGCCAGCAGGCCGATCGACATGAAGGCGATGGTCGCGCAGACCACCAGCGGGACGATCAGCCACCAGTTGCCGGTGAGCTTGAGCCCGAAGTACGGCGTGGTGGCGATCGCCAGGAAGATGGCGGTCTGGGTCAGCGCCGTCAGCACCGAGACGGCGATCCGGGAGGCCACGATCGACCCGGCGCTCACCGGGGCCAGCCGCAGCCGCCGCAGCACCTTCTTCTGCCGCCAGGACACCAGGGTCAGCGAGGCGCTGAACACGGCGCCGGTGGCCACCGCCCAGCCGAGCAGACCGGGGGTGAGGAACTGGATCGGCTTGAGCGACTTGTCCTCGACCCGGGTCGCGTCCAGGACGAAGGCGGGCGGCTTGCCGGTGGCGGCCTGGTTGGCCTGCTGGACCACCGAGTTGACGATGCCCTGGACGGTGCCGGCGCGGACCTGGTCGGCGGCGCTGAAGCGCAGCTCGATCCTGCCGTCCGGGCCCTGCTTGATCAGCGCGTCCAGGTCGCCCTTGCGGACCTTCTCCAGCGAGGAGGCCTCGTTGTCGCTCCTGCTGAGGGTCAGGACCTTCTCCAGCTCGGCCCGGCCGTCGCCCTGCACCGAGTCCAGCAGCTGGACGGCGCCGACCTGCTCCACCTTGGCGTGCGGGCTGCCGGCGCCCTTGAGCAGCGTGCCGAAGAGCATCAGGAACATCAGCGGGAAGAGGAGCACGAAGAAGACGGCGGCCTTGTCCCGGAAGAAGGCGACCAGCATGACCCGGGAGAGGCTCACGAAGGCGCTCACCCGCTCGCGCTCCGGCTGCCCGGCGGGCGCGGAGGGGGTCCCGGGCTTCCGCTGGGCCGGGACCCCGGTCCCGGTGCCGTCGGCCTGGGTGCCGCCGGCCCGGGCGGGGTCGGCCTGGGTGGGGTCGGCGGTCATGCGCGGTACTCCCGTCCGGTGAGCTGGAGGAAGACGTCCTCCAGGGTGGCGCCGCGCACCTCGAGGCCGCGCAGGGCGTTCTGCTCGGCCAGCACGGAGAGCACCGGGGCGGGGAGGCGGGTGGAGACGGCGAGCGAGACGCCGTCGTCGTCCACGGTGCCGACCTCGGCGCCGGCGGCGGCCAGCAGTTCGCGGGCCCGCTCGGCGTTCAGCTGGCCGGACTCGACGCTGATCCGTACGGTGTCGTCGATCTCGCGGACCAGCGTGGCCGGGGCACCGGTCCGCAGGATCTTCCCGTGGTCCATGACCGAGACGCGGTCGCAGAGCACCTCGGCCTCGTCCAGGTAGTGGGTGGTCAGGACGACCGTGCGGCCCTCGGCGTTGATGGCCCGCAGGAGGTCCCAGAGGTTGCGGCGGGCCTGCGGGTCGAGGCCGGTGGTGGGCTCGTCCAGGAAGACCAGCTCCGGCTCGTGGACCAGGGCGCAGGCGATCGAGAGGCGCTGGGCCTGGCCGCCGGACATCTTGTCGGTCATCACCCCGGCCGACTCGGTCAGGCCGACCCGTTCCAGCATCGCGTCGGCCCGCTTGGGACCGACGCCGTAGAAGGAGCCGAAGGTGCGGATCGTCTCCCGCGCCGTCAGCTTGTTGAAGAAGGCCGAGGCCTGGAACTGCACGCCGATCCTCGGCAGCAGTTTCGGATTGCGCGGCCAGGGCGCCATGCCCAGCAGCTCGATCCGGCCCTCGTCGGGCTTGCGGATCCCTTCCAGGATCTCCAGTGTGGTGGTCTTCCCGGCGCCGTTCGGCCCCAGGATCCCGTAGAACTCGCCGGCCTCGACGGTGAGTGAGACCCCGTCGACGGCTTGCACATCCCCGTACCGCTGACGGATTCCGTCAGCGGATATTGCTGCAGTCATGGGGCCTGAGACTACGGGTAACGGGGGGCGTTGGGGAGGGATCTGAGCGCGATTTGAAGATCGTTTATGGGATCGGAACCGGGCCGGGCCGAACGGGGTCTGACGCCCGTTCGGCCCGGCCCGGGCCCGTTGGCCGGCCGGTCCGTTCCGGCTCGTTTCCGGCCCGTTCGTCCGGCCCGTTCGTCCGGCTCGTTCGTCCGGCGGGCCTCAGGCCCGGTGCAGGGTGATGGTGGTCCACGCCCCGATGTGGATCCGGTCGCCGTCGTTCAGCGGGATCGCGGTGTGCGGGGTGATCGGCTCGCCACCGCCGTTCACCGTGGTGCCGTTGGTGGAGTCCTGGTCGACCAGCACCCAGCTCCCGTCGGCCTGTTCGGCCAACAGCGCGTGCTGGTGCGAGGCGCCCGGGTCCTCCGGCGGGACGGAGAGGTCGATCTCCGGCACGGTGCCGCGGTGCTGGCTGCGCCGGCCGATCCGCAGCTGGCCGCGGCCGGTCAGCGGGATGCGCCGCTCGGGGCAGTACGGCGGGAAGAACAGGCCCGCCGCCTCCGGGCCGCTGCGGGCCATCATGTCGGTGAAGTAGTCGCGGTCGGCCGCGACCACGGCGATCCAGTTGGACCGGACCGGCTCCGGCTGCTGGGGGGCCTGGCCGGGCTGACCGGACTGGGGCTGCTGGTGCTGCTGCTGGGCCTGCGGGGGCACCGGCGGGGCCAGGTTGAACGAGGTGCCGAACTCCCCGCCGCGGCCGGTCGGGCCCGGCTGGGCGTAGACCGGACCGGAGTCCTCGCGCGGTGCCGGCTCCTGGTACGCGGGCTCCTGGTACGCCGGCTCGGCCGGGTACGCGGGCTCCTGGTAGGGCGCTTCCTGGTACGGCGAGCCGGCCGCGGGCGGGTAGCCGTAACCGGACGGCGCACCGGCCTGCTGCGGCTGCTGGCCCTGCTGGCCCTGCTGAACCTGCTGGTGCTGCGGCTGGCCCTGCTGAACCTGCTGGTGCTGCGGCGGGGCCGGCGGGAACGGCTGCTCCGGAGGCTGCGGGCCGCCGTAGGCCGCCGGGATGTTCAGCGGGGCCGGCGCCTGGACGGGCCCGGGCACCGGCGCACCGGCGGCGGGGGGCTGGCGGCGCGAGGGCGTGGAGAGGTCGTAGTCGTACCCGCACTCCTCGCAGAACCGCCCGGTCTGCGGGCTCCGGCAGATCGGGCAGAGCACCAGGCCCTCGGTGAGGTCCGGGAAGCCCCGGCCGGCCGGCGGCACGGCCCCGGGCTGTACGGCACCCGGCTGTACGGCTCCGGGCGAGACCGCACCCGGCACCTGCCCGCCGAACGGCGCCCCGCCCTGCGGGGGGTGCCCGGGCAGGCCGGGGTGGCCGCCGTGCGGGCCGTGCCCCGGTGCCCCGGGCGCGCCCGGGAGCGTGCCGGGCGGCGGCGGGAGGGGCGGTGGCGGTGTCATCGGGAAGCCGCAGAAGTCGCACCAGTCCTCGGCCTGCGACTCATGCCCCCTCGGGCAGATCGGCATCAGGTCCCCCTCAATTCCAGCCAGCTGGGGCAGCGTCCGACCGGGCCCCGGCCCGGTCGGATTCTTCAGCGGTCACTTCTTCACACGGACGGTCTTGGTCGACCGGGTCTCGAGGGTCATCGAGTCGGCCTCGCTCACGTTCTTACGGAACCGAACCGTACCCTCCTTCGGGTCGACCACGTCGACCACCTTCTGCAGCAGCTTGAACGTGCCCTCGTTGCCGGTCGCGTGGGCGATCCGGACGGCGGCGCCGAGCTTGGCGGTCGCGCGGTCGACGTCCCCGGCCCGGTGCGCCTCCAGGCCCTCCTGGATGGACGAGGCCAGCTCGGCCTGCCCGGTGTAGTGGGCGACCTGCGGGCTGATCCGGGTGGACGAGGCCAGGTCGTCGGTCCAGACGGCCTTGACCAGGCCCTGGGAGAGCACCTCGGGCGTGCTGCCGGTCTGCGGCGGCAGGACGAGGCTGACCCGGGCGGCGAGCATCTCGTTGCCGACGGCGGCGGCCGGGACCTCGACGCAGACGTGGTAGTCGCGGCTCTCGTCGCCCCAGGAGCCGGTGGGGTAGTCGCCGGCCCGCGGGCCGGCCTCGGCGCGGCGGCCGGTGAGGTCCTCCACCGCGGGGGCGACCTGCTTGACGAACTTCACCACCGCGTTGGCCGGCGTCCAGATCCGCAGCGCGACGTCGGCGACCTGCTTACCCATCGCGCCCTCCATCATCGCGCGGAAGTCCTCGGCGAGACCGGACGGTTCGGCGACGATGTCGACGGTGCCGAGCAGCGCGGAGGAGATCTTCCGCAGCTCGTCCACCCGCCAGTCGGTGCCGACGCCGCGGCAGTCGGCGGTGAAGTGGCCGGAGACCCGCTCGATGGCGCGGTCCAGGTCGGCCGCCGACTCGTGCTCGTTGTTGCCGTCGGTGAGCAGGATGGCGTGCCGGATGGCGATGTCGCGGCGGGTCAGGAACAGCTTGTCGGCCTTGGCGAGCCAGCTGCCCATCGCGGTGCCGCCGGCCGCGGTGAGGCGGCGCAGCGCCTCCTTGGCCCGGGCGCGGGTGGCGTCCGAGGCGATGGCGAGGGTGCCGTCGCCGGGGTAGATGTCCCTGGCCTCGTGGGTGCCGGCGACGACCGCGAAGGCGACGCCGTCGCGGACGGTGTCGATGGCGGCGGCGGTGGCCTCGCGGGCGCCGCGCATCTTGCTGGCGGGGTAGTCCATCGAGCCGGAGCAGTCCACCATGATCACCACGGCGGCGGACTGGGCGCCCGCGCCCAGCGGGCCCGCGTCGGACACCCCGAGCGGACGGCCGCCGGAGGTGCCGCCGCCGGTCGAGGTGACGGTGACGATGGCGTTCACCTCGCGGGCGCCGTCGGCGAGGAACTCGTTCTGGAAGATCTCCACGTCGAACCTGGGCAGGTTCGGCTTAGCCAGTGTTGCCATGGGCCGGTGGCTCCCGTCGGGTGGTCGGTTGGTGCGTACGGTCGGTGGGGTGGGCGCGGGCGGGCGTCAGCCCACCGGCGGGTGCGGCGGCTGCGGAGGCACGGCGGGAGGCACAGCGGGAGGCGCGGGCGGGGCCGGCGGCAGCGGGGCCGCGGGAGAGCCGATCACCGGCAGGTCCGGCAGCGTCGGGTCGTGGTCCTCGTCGTCGTCGCCGATCCCGGCCGGCCGGATCACCGGCAGGTCCAGCGCGGTGGCGGTGCGGGCGTCCTCGCCGGCCGCGTCGTCCGCCCGCCCGGCGCCGGCCAGCCCGGTCGGCGGGTCGATCGGCAGCACGGCGACGGTGATGTTGTCGTGCCCGCCGGCCGCGACCGCGAACTTCACCAGGTTCTGGGCGGCCGCGAGCGGCTCGGTCCGGGCGTCCTGGCGGACGTAGTGGGCGAGGTCGGTGGCGGCCTCGGCGTAGTTCCAGAGGCCGTCGGTGCAGATCAGCAGCACGCCGGGGACGTGCGGCGTGAAGTCCAGGGTGTGCGGGACGACCTCCTCGGCGTCCGCGCCGAGCCAGCCGGTGATGGCGTGGGCGCGGGGGTCCGCGTAGGCCTCGGCCTCGCCCATCAGGCCGGCCTCGACCATCCGGGCGGCCCAGGAGTCGTCCTGGGTGAGCCGGAACGGCTCGGCGGCGACCCGGTCGTCCGGGATCCAGTACGCCCGGGTGTCGCCGACCCAGCCGATGGTGACCCGGCCGCCCGCGGCGATCGCGCTGACGAAGGTGCAGGCGGGCGCGTTGAGGTCGGGCCGGTGCGGCGAGGCGCCGTCCTCGGCGAGGGCGGCGACGGCGGCGGCCGCGTCGGCGACGGCCTGGCGCATCGCCGCGTTGGGCTCGCGGCCGGCCTCCAGCGCGGTGAGCAGCGACTCGGAGGCGGCGTCGACGGCGGTCTCGGAGGCCTCGTCGGGCCGCTCGGAGGAGGAGACCCCGTCGCAGACCACGGCCACCACGACCGGTTCGCCGCCGGGCAGCGAGGACGCGGCGACGGTGAACGAGTCCTCGTTGCGGTGGTGGCGTACGCCGCGGTCGCTGACCCCGGCGACGCCGGCCAGCGACCTCTCCATGTGGTCGCGCGGGCGCGGCTGCGCGCCCCCGCAGGCCTCGCAGTAGCCGTCGGCGGCGACCTGCGGCAGGCCGCAGTGGACGCAGCCGGGGCCGCCCTGGGCCGGAACGGCCGGGGCGGCGGGCGCGTCCGGCACGGTCGGCGAGTGCTCCGCGCCGGCGGTGCCCCGGGCGGCGGACCAGCTCGCGGGCATCGCGCCCGGGGCCGGACTGCCGTCCCTGCCCGCCCCGCAGGAGCCGCAATACACGTCCTCCAGGTCCAGCGGCTCGGAACAGCTCTGGCACACGGTCTGCTGCGGCATTGGTTACACCCACGTCCTGGGGCGGGCACGGTTGGCCCGCTCCACCATCTCGATCCTGGTCTCGGCCCGGTCGGCCAACCGGGCGAGTACCCGGTAGGACTGCTCCAGCGCGAACCGCAGTTCCCGTTCGACGGCAGGCCGTCCCAGCACGGTGACCTCACCGGTCGTCCGGCCGAGGCCGGTCTCGCCGGCGGAGCCCGCCGTGACCCAGCCGAGAGCGGCGCTGAGCACCTCGACGGAGAGCTCCTCGCGGCGGCGGTCGTCCAGGCGCAGCGCGGTCAGCTGCTCGGAGCCGGCGCCGAGGTCGGTGCCGAGCGGGTCGGTGGCGGGCCGTTCGCGCAGCCGGGCCCGGACGGCGGCGATCCGGGCGGCGGTGAACTGGCTGGAGGTGGCCGGGACGGACTCCAGCGCGGTGACCGCGCCCGCCCGGTCGCCGTCGGCGAGGCGGACCCGGGCCAGCCCGAAGGCGGCGCTCAGGTAGGCGTGGTCGGTGCTCCACACCAGCCGGTAGAGCTCGGCCGCGTCGCCGCCGTCGCCGAGGAGTTCGGCGCAGATGGCGAGGGCCAGCTTCGGGGCGCTCTCGCCGGGGAACGCGTCGTAGACGGCGTCGAAGGCCTCGGCGGCGGCACGCAGCGCGCTCTCGCCGGGCACCCCGTCACCGGATGCCGCCTCACCGGACGCCGCCTCACCGGAGGCCACGTCACCGGAGGCCGCCGGGCGGGAGGCCGTGCCGGTGGCCGCGCCGGCCAGGGCGGTCAGGCCGCGGTACCAGACCACCCGCCAGTCGTCCGGGTGGTTCTGCTCCAGCGAGGCCAGCGCCTCCTCGGCGGTGGCGTGGTGGCCGAGTTCGAGGTGGGCGCGCAGCTCGCGCAGCCGGCGCTCGACGGAGTCGGCGGGCGCGCCGGCCAGGGCGGTGAGCGCCTCCGTCGGGTCGGCGGCGAGCAGGGTGGCCAGGAAGCCGGCGTTGGGGTCGGCCGGGTCGACCCGGGGGACGGGCAGTGCGAGCGCGGCGGCGGCCGGGTCCAGCGCGGTGATCCGCAGCTCGCCGGGCCGGACGGTCGGCTGCACCAGCTCGGTGTCGACGACCCGCAGCTCGGGGCCGAACAGGGTGGAGAGCGAGGGCCGCGGCCGGCCGTCCTGGAGTGCCAGGACCTCCCGCAGCACGCCGGTGAGCTGGTCGGCCATCTCCTCGGCGGAGGCGAACCGGCGGGCCGGGTCGTGGTCGGTGGCGCGGACGAGGAAGCGGTAGTACGACTCGTACGCGGCGAAGACCGGGACGGCCTCGGGGCCGGGCAGGGAGTCGCGGTAGGTGGTGCTGTAGCCCTGGAAGTCGAAGGTGAGGACGGCCAGGGTGCGGGCGACGGTGTAGAGGTCGGAGGCGGGGGAGGGGCCGTCGGTGGCGATCTCGGGCGCCTGGTAGCCGATGGTGCCGTAGATCGGGCCGTCGTCGTCGAGGCGGCGGACGGCGCCCATGTCGATGATCTTGAGCGCGTCGCCGCTCTGGATCACGTTGTCGATCTTGAAGTCGCAGTAGATCAGGCCCCGGCCGTGCAGGTACCCGAGCGCGGGCAGCGCGTCCAGTGCGTACGCGATCGCCTGCTCCACCGGCAGCGGCTCGCGCCGGCCGTCCGGGGTGCGGCGCTCGTTGGCGATGTCCTTGAGCGACTTGCCGCCGACGTACTCCATCACGATGTAGCCGTCGGTGGCGCCGGTGCGCAGGTCCGGGTGCTCGGCGAAGTTGATGATGCGGACGATGTTCGGGTGGTCCACCTCGGCCAGGAACCGCCGCTCGGCGACGGCCACCGCGAGCGCGTCCTCGTCCCCGGTGTCCAGCAGGCCCTTCAGGACCACCCACTTATCGTTGACCCGCCGGTCCACCGCCAGGTAGATCCAGCCGAGCCCGCCGTGCGCCAGGCAGCCGACCACCTCGTACTGCCCGCCGACCAGATCCCCCCGGCGCAGTTTGGGCGTGAACGAGTACGGCGTGCCGCACTTGGTGCAGAAGCCGTCAGGGCGCCCCGGCAGGCCGTTCTTCTCGCGGCCCACCGGGGCCTCGCACTTGGAACAGAACCGCTTGCGCTCCGGCACCTCCGGGTCGGCCAGCACCGCCTGCGCCGGGTCGGCCGACGGGACGGTCGGCACCGTCACCAGGCCGGCGCCGAGCCGGTGGCGGGTGCCCGAGCTGACGCTGCCGCGGCTGCTGCGCGCCGAGACCGAACGGCCGCTGCCCGTCCGGGTGGAGCGGTGCGAGCGGGAGCGGCCGGACATCGAGCGGGAGGAGCCGGTCCGGGCGGAGCGCACGGAGTCCGGCGAGACCCGGGCGGAGGGGACGTACGGCTGGGTGAGCCCGGTGTCACCACCGGGGGCGGTCAGGCCGCACTCGTCGCAGTAGCCGTCGTCGTCGATGGTGCCGGCGCAGTCGCGCGGGCAGGGCGAGCCGGGGCCCGCTGCGGCGGCCGGGGCCGCCGTGCCGGT
This sequence comes from Kitasatospora sp. NPDC022785, assembly GCF_055561295.1. Classification (NCBI taxonomy): domain Bacteria; kingdom Bacillati; phylum Actinomycetota; class Actinomycetes; order Kitasatosporales; family Streptomycetaceae; genus Kitasatospora; species Kitasatospora sp. NPDC022785. The sequence goes on from NZ_JBVHHB010000020.1 coordinate 43,456, forward strand.
GACCGGCCCCGGCCCGGCGCCGGCTGCGGGACCGGTCGCGGGACCGGTTTTGACGGAGACCGTGCCTGCCGGTGCGAGCCCGCACTCGGTGCAGTAGCCGTCCGCGTCGATCGTCCCGTCGCCGGTGCAGTCCGGCCGTACGCACGCCTCGCCCATGAACCTCAGCCCCCCAGTCCCTGTTCCTGTGCCTGTCCGTCGACCGGTCCGCTGCCGGGCTGCCCGCGTCCGGCAGGCCCACCGCCGACCGGCCCACCGCCGGGCGGCTCGGCCTGGGCCGGCCGCAGCGACTGCTGGAAGCGGCCCACGGCCGCGGCCGCCGCCCGCAGGTCGCACGGCGCGCTCCAGAGCAGCCAGCGCGCCTTCTCGTACCGCTCGATCACTTCCGGGTCCTCGGCGACACGCAGCCGTGCCGCCATCGCCTTGTACGCGTCCAGCCGCCCGCGCAGCTCCGCCCGGACGGCCAGCGGCTGGGTCACCTCGGTGAGCGACTGCCGGGCCCGGGCCAGCTCCTTGGCGGCCGCGTCCTCCAGCGCGTCCAGCAGCGGCGCCAGCCGGTGCCACTGGCCGCTCTGGCGCAACTCCAGGGCCAGCACGATCCGTTCGCGCAGCGCCGAGGCCGGCCCGGGCACCGCCGGCACCTCGGTGGCGGCTATCTTCGCCAGCACCTCGCCGCGCGCCCGGCGGGCCTCGGCCAGGGTGGCGTCGGCCCGTTGCAGCAGGTCGCCGACGCCCTGCAGCCGCTCCTCGGCGTCGTCGCGCAGCCGCAGCAGGTCCTCCAGCTCGACCCGGACGCCGTCCAGCGCCCGCCCGGCCCGGTCGAAGCGCTCGGTGTCCACCACCCCGGAAGGTGTGGCCAGCGCGGTGCCGTCCGGGCGGGTGCCGCGCTGGGCCGGCACCCGGGCCGGCCGCCAGAGCGCCAACGGGTCGCTGCGCACCTCGGTCCGCAGCTCCGTCAGATCGGCTTCCAGCCCGGCCAGGTCGTCGCCGAGCGGGTGGCTGCCGGCGTGCACGCCGAGTGAGCCGGCCAGCGTCTGCACCCGGCGCAGCTCGGCCAGCAGCAGGTCGATCCGGGCGGGCAGCGCCGACCAGACGGCGTCGGCGGCGCTGACCACCTCCAACACGGTGGCGTACCACGCGTTCATCCGGGTCATCAGCTCGTCCAGGCTGACCCGCTCGACCAGCTTGGCGGGCGCGCCGAGCAACTGCGGGCCGTCCGGGACGGCGCCGCCGGGCACGGTGACCGCCTCGCCGGTCAGCAGCTCGCTGAGCTCGGCGAGTTCGGCCGAGCCGGGCTTGGCCTTGCGGGCGCGGACCGCGCGGGCCGAGGCCAGCGCCTCCGAGTAGCGGTCGAACAGGGCCCAGAGCAGCGGCAGGCCCTGCCCGGCGACGGACCAGCGCTCGTGGGTGCGGCCGACCAGCCCGGCGCCGTCGAGCAGCCGCAGGCCCGGGTGGTCCTGGAGCGAGAGCAGTGCCGACTCGACCGCGTCGCGCTCGGCGCCGAGGCGCGCCAGCGCGCGGTCCACCTCCTCCCGGCTCAGTGCCGGGCCGGCCGAAGCTGCCAACGCCGTGTCTCCTTCGCTGTCCTGGTCTTCTCTGTCGTGCGTCTGTCCTGCGTGTCCTGCGTCGTCGCCGTGCTGTCCTGCGTTGCCCCGGTCCGCGTCGGGCCGGTGGTCCCCCGGCCGGCGGTGCTGCCGGCCCGTGGTCCCCCGGCCCGTGCCGTGGGCCGGTCCGCCCCGACCCTAGCCTGCGATCTCGCGCCCGGACCGGGCCCGGTCGTCAGGGGGCCGTCAGGGCCGGGGCCGGTGCGGGCCACGCGGGTCAGCGCTGCGCCGGCCAGTAGTGGTCGGCGTCGTTCAGCATGTACGGCTTGAGCCAGCGGTCGTAGCCCGCCTGCCAGGCGCCGCTCGTGTGGTAGTCGGCGAGCACCTGGTTCACCCGGGCCGTCAGGTCGGTGCTGTTCTTGAGCATCGCGATGCCCATCACCGCGGGCCGGACCTCGCCGTCCACCACCCGGACGGTCTGGTCCTGGGCGGCCTGGCTGGCCGCGAGGCCGTCGTCGGTCATGGTCGCGTCGACCTTGCCGAGCTGCATCAGCACCAGGCAGTCGAGGTGGTTCTCCACCGAGACGATCTTCCCGACCTTCGGGCGGGCCTTCAGCTCGTCCTCGGCCGAGGAGCTCGACGCGGCGCAGACGGTCTTGCCGTCCACCGCCTCGTCGATGCTCTTCGCGGGGGACGCCTTGGGCACCACGACGCGCTGGCTGGTCTTGAAGTACGGCTTGGAGAAGGCGACCTGCTGCAGGCGGTCACAGGTGATCGTCATGGTCCGGACGATCAGGTCGACCCGGCCCTCCTGGATGAAGCCGATCCGCTCCGCGGTGGGCACGGCCTTGAGCGTCACCTTGTCCGGGTCGCCCATGATCGCCGTGCCGATGGCCTTGGCGAGGTCGATGTCGAAGCCCTCGATCTGGCCCGTGTTGGGGTTGCGGGAGCCCCAGCGGTAGCTGTTCTGGTCGACGCCGATGACCAGGCTCCGCTTGGCCTTGATCGCCTTCACCGCCGGGCCGTCCTCGCTGCTCGGCGGCACGCTCTGGTTGGTGTCGCAGTCGGTGCCGGCCTGCTCCTGCTGCGGCGCCTGCGCCGGTTGGAGCGTCGCGGTGGCCGGCAGCGCCGCGCCCTGGGGGCCGCCCGTGCCGAGCGCCGCCGCGCAGGACGCCAGCAGCGCGACCGCCGCCACCGCCCGGGCCCGTACCGTTCCCTTGCCCATGGTGTCCGTCCCCCCTCTACCGGTACTCGGCCAGTCGCCGGCCGAGGCCGCGGACCGCCGCGGCGGCCGCCACCAGGGCCAGCACCGCCACCGCCGCGGCGGCGGTGCGCAGATCCCCGTCGGTGCCCTCGGCCGCCCGCTCGAACTGCTTCTGTTCGGTGTCGGCGGCCTGCGCGAGCCGCTGGTCGGCGGCGTTGAACGAGGCGTCGGCGGTCTTCGGCACGTCCGCCTCCTTGACCGTCACCGTGGCGTCCAGTGCGCCCTGGTAGTCGGCGTCGACGTTCTCCAGCTTGCTCGCCGCGACGTGCCGGTCGCGCCACTGCCGGTACTGCTGCTGCGCGTCGGCGATGGCGGCCCGGGCGTCCGCCGGGGCGAGCCGCAGGGCGTCCGGCAGGGTGCCGGTCTGCGCCCCCGCGGCGCCGTCCGAGCCGGTCATGTGCTCGGTGGTCTTGGTCCAGAGCTCGGCGTACTTGGTGGAGGAGCCGCGGGCGACGAAGTGCAGGTTCTCCGCCAGCCGGGCGGTCAGCACGTCGACCCGGGCCGCGTTCAGGGCCCGCAGCGGGGCCGCGCCGTTGCGCTCGCTGTCACGCAGGGCGGAGTCGGCGCCCGTCCCGGCGACGGTCAGCCAGAGCACGCCGGCCAGCACGGCCGCGGTCGCCCCGAGCAGCCCGATGTTGAAGACCCGGTTGGTCCGGCGGAAGAGCACGACCTGCACGCAGACCAGCGCCGCCAAGGCCAGCACGCCCAGCCCGTACGCGGCCCACGGCACCGACCGGGCCTCGGCGTAGTCGGCCGCCAGCTCCTCGTTCTCGGCGGCGCTGAGCTGCGCGGCGGCCGGCAGCAGCACCGTGCGCATCTGGTCGGAGGCGTACCGCAGGTAGGCGCCGCCGAGCGGGAAGCCCTGCCGGTTGTCGGCCCGGGCGCTCTCCACCAGGCCGGCGTAGACCGGCACCTGCTGGTTGAGCGTGGCGAGCCAGCCCTGGGCGGGGGAGGAGGCGGTGGTGCGCGCGGCAGCCTCGGCGATCAGCCGGGAGGCCGTCGCGAGGTCCTGTTCGTAGCGGTCCCGGACGGACTTCGGCTCGGCACCCGCCAGCAGGAAGCCGGTGGCGGCCGTGGTGTCCGCGTCGGCCAGCGAACGGTGGATGTCGGCGGCCGCCTGGCTCAGCGGCTGGCGGTGCGAGACCACCCGCTCCGCCTCCTGCGCCCGGGAGTTGACCTGCCAGGCGGTGAGCGCGCCGAACGCGACGGTGACCACCACGAGCAGTGCCCCGGCCAGCCGCAGCCGGCCCGGTGCCGTGCGGGCGGCCCGGCCGATCCCGGCCACCGGGCCGCGGCCGGTGGCCGCGCCGCCCGGCCGCGCCGGCACCACCGTGCCCGGCCCCTCCGTACGTACTGGTGTCGCCACCTGCCCCACCCTCCCCTGTGGCCCGGCCCGTCGTCCGGGGCCCGGCCGTTGCCAGCAGTATGGCCGTCGCTCCCCGCGGCCACACCCGACTTGCGCCGATCTTGAGCATCTCCGAGTGCCGTCCGAAGGGCACTCTCCGCGGGCACTCTCCCCGAGCACCGGTCCGAAGCACTGTCGCCGAGCACTGCCGGGCCCCCGGATGCGGGGCGGGCGGCGATCGGGTCGACGCGGGATGCACCCTATGCGGTTCCCCGGACAGCCGGAGGGGAGGGGTCCGGTTGTGTGTGATCGGCGGTCGGACGGGCGCTCGTCCGTACCATGGCGGTATGCGTCTGATGGGAACGATCTCCGCCGACCGCCCGCTCGTCGTCGTCGCCGTCCGGGAGGAGGCGGCCCACCTCGGTGACCGGCTGCCGGTGCTGCTCACCGGAATAGGGAAGGTCAACGCGGCCGCCGCGCTGGCCACCGTGCTGGCCCAGGGCGAGCACCCGTCCGAAATCCTCAACCTCGGCACCGCCGGCGCGCTGCGGCCCGGCTGGGAGGGCACCCACACGGTCACCCAGGTGATCCAGCACGACCTGGACAGCCCGGCCCTGTTCGAGCTCACCGGCCGCACCTACGGCGCCCCGCTGGTGGTCGGCAAGGGTGAGGGCCCGATCCTGGCCACCGGCGACCTCTTCGTCTCCTCCTCCGCCGCCCGCGACCGGCTGGCGGAGCACGCCGACCTGGTCGACATGGAGGGCTACGCGCTCGCCGCCGTCGCCCACCGGGCGGGGGTGCCCGTCCGGCTGGTCAAGCACGTCAGCGACGAGGCCGGCGACGGCGCCGGCCACACCTGGCGGGAGTCGGTCGACGACTGCTCCCGCCACCTCGCAAAATGGCTGCACGGGCAGGGTTGGTGACGCGACGTCAGTCAGGGGGTCGTGGCTAGGCTGGCGGGCGTGACCGAGAACAGTGTCGCGCGCAAGCGCTCCGACGTCCGCCCGCCCGGCCTCAACGCCGACGAGCCGACCACCCTGCTCACCTTCCTCGACTACCTGCGAGAGGCCGTCCTCGGCAAGACGGACGGCCTCTCCGACGAGGACGCCCGCCGCCCCGGCGTCGCCTCCGGCACCAGCCTGCTCTGGCTGGTCCGGCACCTCACGGCGGTCGAACTCAACTGGTTCCTCTGGGCCTACCGCGGCGACGACGTCGAGCCCTGGGACGACGACGCCCCCTCGCCCGGCGACGAGACGGTGGCCGGGTCGGTCGCCGCCTACCGCGAGGCGATCGCCCGGGCCAACGAGGTCATCACGGCCGCGGCCGGTGACCTGGACCGCCCGGGCGTCCGCTCGCTGCGGCCCAACGCCCCAGCGCCGTCGATGCGTTGGCTGCTGGTCCACATGATCGAGGAGACCGGCCGGCACGCCGGCCACGCCGACATCATCCGCGAGCAGCTGGACGGCGCCGTCGGGCGGTGACGGGGGGCGGATGCATCCGTGCCTGACGGGCAGTGGAATACTCCCCCGCGCACCACGGCGCCGCTCGGACGGCACCGTGCGTTTTCACACAGGGGGAACAAGAGTTCATGTCATCACCACGTATATCCATGCGGCGTGCCCGGGCCGCCGCCGGTGCGTCCGCGCTCACGCTGGCCCTGCTCGCCACCACGTCGGCGTGCGGGCCGGACAACAGTTCGGCGGACGCCGGCGCGGCGGTCAGTGCCGCGGCCGCCGCGCTGCCCACCAATCTCGAAGACCTGAAGAAGTGGAAGTTCGAGGACTGGGAGAAGTGGGCGAAGGACTACGCGCTCCCGGCCGCCGTCGAGGGGTACTGGACCCTCGACAGGCTCCTCCACGCCAAGCCGGACGACCTCGCGCCGCCCGCCGCGCCGCCCGCCCCGGCCTCCCAGGCACCGGCCGCCTCGCAGGCGCCGGCCACCTCGGCTCCGGCCTCGCAGGCTCCTGCCTCCAAGCCGCCGGCCACCTCGGCTCCGGCGTCCAAGCCGCCGGCCGGCCAGCCGTCGCAGCCCGCGCCGAAGCCGTCGAACACGCAGCAGCCGGCCTCCCAGGCGCCCGCACCGCCGGCCTCCCAGGCCCCCGTGCCGCCGGCCTCCCAGGCGCCGCAACAGCCCCCGGCCTCCCAGGCTCCCGCGCAGCCTCCGGCCCAGGCGCCGCAGCAGCCCGGTGACAACGGCAACGACCCGGAGCCGAAGACCGTCAACGCGCAGCCGGTTCCGCACCCGTACACCAAGAACGTCGCGGCGTACGGAAAGATCATGTTCGCCGAGCCGGGGACGAAGGAGTTCAACCGCGTCTGCTCCGGCACCGTGGTGGCCGACCCGGCGCACCCGGGCAAGAGCAACCTCGTCTGGACCGCCGGCCACTGCGTCCACCAGGGCAAGGGCGGTTCGCCCTGGTCCAACGTCACCTTCATCCCCGCGTTCAACAGCAACGGCTCGGGCAGCGGCGGCAAGGCGGCCGACATGTCGCAGCTCGCCCCGTTCGGCACCTGGACGGCGACGCAGTACGTCACCTCCCCGGTGTGGAAGGCGGAGGGTGGCCAGACCGGCTCCGCGGCGACGCAGTACGACTTCGCGATCGTCAAGGTCAAGGCGAACAAGGACACCGGAAAGTCGCTGGAGGAGACGGTCGGCGGCGCGCTGCCCGTCTGGTTCAACGCCCCGCGTGACCAGCTGAGCATCACCGAGTACGGCTACCCCGCCGCGCCCCCGTACGACGGCAACGAGCTGCACCGCTGCGACAGCGGCAAGCCGAGCCGCATGTCCTGGGACCCGACCCGTCCGCCGATGCTCGCCATCGGCTGCACCATGACCGGCGGCTCCAGCGGTGGCGGCTGGGTGACCACCAAGGACGGCAAGCCCGTCCTGGTCAGCAACGTCTCCATCGGCCAGCACGACCGCGAGCCGAAGTTCCAGGCCGGTCCGTACCTGGACGACGTCGCCGCCGGCGCCTACGACTTCCTGTCGAAGAAGGGCTGAGCCCCGCCGCTCGACGACGACCGCCCCCGCACGGCTGCCGTGCGGGGGCGGTTCGCGTTCCGCTCCCGGTCACTCCGGGAACGCGGCACTCCGGGAACGCGGCTACTCCTGGAAAGCGGCCAGGTCGAGCGCGTTCAGCCGCTCCGGGTCGGTCAGGACGTCGATCGCCACGATCGTGCCGTCCACCACGGTGAACGCCATGATCGAGGCCGGCTTGCCGTTGGCGCCGATCACCACGACTCCGGCGGCGCCGTTGATCAGCGCCGGGCGGGCGTACGGCGCGAGCGAGCGGTACGTGACCGCCTGGCTCGCCACCATCTCGGCGCCGGTGAGCACCACCGTCCGGAGACGGGCCCGGCCGACCCCGCCGTCGGCGCGCAGCACCACGTCGGGGTCGAGCACGGCGAGCAGGGCGTCCAGGTCGCCGGTGCGGGTGGCGGCGAAGAAGGCGTCGACGGCCACCCGCTGCCGGGCGAGGTCCCGGTCGGGCGCGGGCGCCTGCCCCTGCACCTTGCGGCGGGCCCGGCTGGCCAGCTGCCGGGTGGCGGCCGCGGTCTTCTCGATCAGCGGGGCGATCTCCTCGAACGGCACCGCGAACAGGTCGTGCAGCACGAACGCCACCCGCTCGGCCGGCGACAGCGACTCCAGTACCACCATCAGCGCCAGCCCGACCGAGTCGGCCAGCAGCACCTCCTGCTCCGGGTCGATCACGCCCTCGCGGGCGATCAGCGGATCGGGGATGCGCGACTCCAGCGAGTCCTCGCGCCGCTGCTCGCGCGAGCGCAGCAGGTTCAGGCAGACACGGCTGACCACCGTGGTCAGCCAGCCGCCGAGGTTCTCCACGTCGTTCGTGTCGGTGCGGTCGTACCGCAGCCAGGCCTCCTGGACGGCATCCTCGGACTCGCTGATCGAGCCGAGCATCCGGTACGCCACCGCGCGCAGATGCGGCCGGTGCTCCTCGAACAGCCCGGCCCGGTCCTCGGCCCGGCGTTCGCCCGAGAAGCCGGCCGGCAAAACTTTCTCGTCCACCGTGTCACATTCCTTCGTCGCCGCGGGTCATAGCTGCAGAACCACGAAGCTGCAGAACCACGAAACTAACGGCTGTGGCCGGGAGATCAACTTCCGGCCGGGACGAATAGGAGACGATCATGACGAACGCTCCCATCCTGGTGACCGGCGGCACCGGTACCCTCGGCGGCCACGTCCTCCCGCTGCTGCGGGCCGCCGGCCGCGACGTCCGGGTGCTCACCCGCAGCGCGCGACCGGCCGCGGACGGCGTCGCGTACATGGCCGGTGACCTGCTCAAGGGCGAAGGGATCGAGGAGGCGGTGGCCGGCGTCTCGACCGTGCTGCACCTCGCCGGCGGCGCCAAGGGGGACGACGAGGCCACCCGGAACCTCGTACGCGCCGCGCAGCGGGCCGGGGTGGAGCACCTCGTCTACATCTCGGTGATCGGGGCGGACCGGCTGCCGCTCGGCTACTTCCGCTCCAAGCTGGGCGCCGAGCAGGCCGTCGCCGACTCCGGTCTGCCGTACACCACGCTGCGGGCCGCCCAGTTCCACGACCTGGCGCTGAAGGTGGCGGCGGGGATGGCCAGGCTGCCGGTGGTCCCGGCCCCGGGCGGGATCCGCTGGCAGCCGGTCGACGCGCGCGAGGTGGCGGCGCGGCTGGTGGAGCTGGCGCTGGACGCGCCGGCCGGGCACGTCCCCGACCTGGCCGGGCCGACGGTCTACCCGATGGGCGAGCTGGTCCGCAGCTACCTCAAGGCGCGCGGCAAGAGCCGGCCGATGCTGCCGGTCCGCGTCCCCGGCAAGGTCGGCCGCGCCTACCGGGCGGGCGACAACCTGACCCTCAGGGGCGCCGAGACGGGCCGCCGGACCTGGGAGGCGTTCCTGGCCGAGCGGGCGGCCTGAACGCCGCGTCGGCGGGGCGGCCGGTGCCGGCCTGTCGGACACGGCACCTACGCTGGCGGGCATGTCGCACTCACTGCTCGCCGCCGTCCGGGACACCGCGGCCGCCGAGGACTTCCTGCGCTGCACGGCGGACTTCGACCTCGGCGGCACCGAGCACGTGGAGGAGGTCGTGCTCGCCTCCGGTGACCGGCTGGAGCCGATCGCCGGGGACGGCGCCGGCGGCACCTACTTCTTCTGCGGGGAGGGCGGGGAGGAACGGCCCGTGCTCTACGCCGACTCCGAGGGCGGCGCCGCGGTGGTGGCGGTCGGACTCCCGGAGCTGCTGCGGCTGTTGCTGGCCGTCCCGTGGTGGCGGGACTGCCCGGGGTTCACCGCCGAGGAGAGCGCCGAGGCGGCCGGGTGGTACCTGGAGGACGAGCCGGGCCTGCTCGACGAGCGGGACGCGGCGGCCGCCGCCCTCGGGCTCGCACTCCCCACCGACGCCGAGGCGCTGGCCCGGCTCCGGTCAGTGGCCACCGGGCCCGGGCCGGGCCGCGACCTCGTGCTGCTCAACGCGGAGGAGGGCAACCCCTACGCCCCGCTCCTGCACTGATCCGCGGGGTCAGCCGATCACCGCGGGCCGGGCGGCGTTCGCCGCCGCCACCACGGCCTCGGTGGTGACCACCTTGGCGAACCGCATCGCGTGCAGCACCGTGCTGGTGGCGCGGGCGAGTTCGGCGGCGGGGACGGTGACGCCGTCGGGACCCGTCATGTCGAAGGCGTGCATCGCGTCGGCCGGGAAGATCGCGTCGTAGCCGAGGTTGCCGGCCATCCGGGCCGTGGTCTCGTTGCAGACGTTGGTGATGATCCCGACGATGACCACCTGCCGGGCGCCCCGCTCCTGGAGCCAGGCGTGCAGGTCGGGCGTGCCGTAGAAGGCGCTGTTGACCTGCTTGGTGATGTGCAGGTCGGACTTGGCCGCCGCCACGAAGTCCTTGAGCTCGTACCCCGGGATGCCCGGCACGAGTGGGCCGCCCTTGGAGGCGTGCTGCACCGTCACGATCGGCCGTCCGGTGCTCTCCCAGGCGTCGATGAGCTCGCCGATCCGCCGCTCGGCCCCGGGGTTGTCGCGCTCGCCCCAGAACGCGTAGTCCTCGAAGCCCTTCTGGACGTCGATGACGACGAGGACGGCGTCGGGGTCGAGGGTGAGGGGGGCGTCGAAGGCGCTGGTGTTCGTCATGCGTCCATCGTGCTGCGCCCCGGGGGCCCTTCGTGATGGGCGCTGCCGCCACCCATCGATAGTTTTCTGCCATGCGGATTGTGGGTTGCCTGATCTTCGAGGGTGTCCGGGCGTTCGACTACGCCGTGATCGGGGAGGTGTGGTCGAACCGGCTGACCCGCCCCGGGCTGCCGCGCTTCGAGCTGCGGGTCTGCGGGCCGGAGGGGTCGCGGGTGCGGTTGGGCGGCGGGCTGGAGCGGGTCCCGGACTTCGGGCTGGAGGCGCTGCCGGAGTGCGATCTGATCATCGTGCCGGGGATGGAGATGAACGAGCCGCGCGACCCGGCCGTCCTCGCCGCGCTGCGCGCCGCGCACGAGCGGGGCGTCACCATCGCCTCGCTCTGCGCGGGCGCGTTCGTCCTCGCCGAGGCCGGTCTGCTGGACGGCCGCACCGCCACCACACACTGGGCGCTCGCCGGCGAACTGGCCCGCCGCTTCCCGGAGGTGGAGGTCCGCCCGGAGGTGCTGTTCACCGGTGAGGGCGACCTCTGGACGTCCGCCGGGGTGGCGGCCGGGATCGACCTCTGCCTGCACCTGGTCCGCGCCGCCCACGGCCAGCAGGCCGCCGCCACCATCGCCCGCGCCATGGTCACCGCGCCCTTCCGGACCGGCGGCCAGGCCCAGTTCATCCCCTCCCCGGTCCCGGACGACGCCGTGGACGACACGCTGGCCCGCGCCCGCGCCGAGATCCTGGCCGCGCTGGACACCCCGTGGACGGTCCGCCGGATGGCCGGGGTGGCGCTGATGTCGGAACGCTCCTTCGCCCGCCGATTCGTCGAGGCGACCGGCACGACGCCGCTGCGCTGGCTGCTGGAGCAGCGGGTGCTCGCCGCCCAACGCCTGCTGGAGGAGACGGACCTGCCGGTGGACGCCGTCGCCGTCCGCTGCGGCTTCGGCTCGGCGGTGTCGCTGCGGCCCGCCTTTGTCTCCCGGGTGGGCGTGGCGCCGCGCGAGTACCGGCGGACCTTCCGGGGGCGGGCCGGTTAGGGCTTGCCCCTAGCGGATCGTCCCTCCCGGCGGCCGGGCGCTCACCGGCGCACTGCGATCCATGCGCGGGGCCAGCCCGTCCAGCAGGTTGGCCAGGCCGAACTCGAACAGGGCGTCCAGCTCCATGTCGTAGCCGTCCGGCAGCTCCGCCACCAGCCGGCTGAACACCGGGAACCGGCCCGAGGCGGCGAGCGCGCGGAGGGTGGGGAGCTGGCCGTCCATCCACTGGTCCTCGTCGACGCCGGTTGCGGCCCGGGCCTGGGCCTCCCGCTCCAGGTGGACGGCGATGCCCTCGACGTAGCTGTACAGCAGCACATGGATCTGCAGCACGTCCGGCGTGGAGAGGCCGTGGCCGTCCAGCGCGGAGAGCGACCACTCGGCGTGCGTCATCAGGTTGGGCAGCAGCAGCGGCCGGGTGACCGGGCTGATCTGGGCCAGCCAGGGGTGACGGCGGAACACCGCCCACAGCGTCCGGGCGCCCAGCTCCAGGCGGGCCCGCCAGCCGGCGGGCGGTTCGGCGGGGTAGGTGCCATCGCCGAAGGCCGCGTCGGCCGCCAGCAGGACCAGCTCCTCCTTGCTGGTGACGTGGCGGTACGGGGACATCGCGGAGACCCCGAGCCGGGCCGCGACGGCGCGCATCGAGAGCGTGGCCAGCCCCTCGGCGTCGGCCAGCTCCAGGGCCGCCCGGATGATCCGATCCCGGCTCAACTCACCCTCGGGAGGAGCGGGTTGGGTCGGCCTGGTGGAGGCGTGGGCGAAAGTCGGGGCGGGCGCCTGGGCGGGGCCCGGGGTGGGGCTCGCCACGATGGTGCCGACGCGCGGGAGGGCCTCCACCAGGCCCTCCAGGCGCAGCACGGTGAGCGCCTTGGTGGCGGTGGCCAGGGCGACGCCCCAGTCCTGCGCGATCCGCCGGGTCGAGGGCAGGCGCTCGCCGGGGGCCAGCTCCCCGGTGGTGATGCGCCGCCGCAGGTCGGCGGCGATGCGCTGGAAGGGCGGGTCCGTCTCCGGTGCCATGCTGCCGAACTCCTTGGAAGATATTTTTTTCGCCACTGTCGGTCCTGTACTAGATCAGACGCCACCAGCGCGGATGGCTGTCACGAGCCTTCTGTACTAGCTCAGATGAGACCCTTCGGCGTTGATGTGGATCTTGCGGCGGCCTGAATTTACGTCGTACATTCATCATGCTTACAGCGTACAGACACGCCGGCCCGGGCGCAGCAGTCCGGAGACGGCCGCACAGTGGCCGCCGTACCGGCACGGCAACGGGGGAGACTCACATGAAGACCGTCCTCATCTCCGGCGGAGGCATCGCCGGCAACGCACTCGCGTTCTGGCTGCACCGCCAGGGCTTCGCCCCGACCGTCGTCGAGATCGCCCCCACCCTGCGCGGCGGCGGCCAGGCGGTCGACATCCGGGGTGTCGCCCTCGGCGTGATCGAGCGGATGGGCCTGACCGGGCAGGTCCGCGCCGTCCGCACCCGGATGCGTGGCATGTCCGTCCTCGACCCCGACGGCAAGGAGGTGCACCGCTCCGTCGAGGCCACCTTCAGCAGCGGCCGGCTGGACAGCGACGACGTCGAGCTGCTCCGCGAGGACCTCGTCGCGATCCTGCACGAACACACGGCCGGTGACGTCGAGTTCATCCACGGCGACACCGTCACCGCCCTCCGCGAGGACGAGCACGGCGTCCACGTCACCTTCGCCCACGGCGGGCCCCGCACCTTCGACCTGGTGGTCGGCGCCGACGGCCTGCACTCCCGGGTCCGCACGCTGGCCTTCGGCCCGGAGGAGCAGTTCCTGCACCACCTCGGCACCCACCTCGCCATCTTCAGTGCCGACAACTTCCTCGACCTGGAGGACTGGCAGGTCTGGCACCGCGACGGCGACGCCGGCTACGGCATCTACCCGGTGCGCGGCAACAGCGAGCTGAGGATCGTCTTCGGCTACGGCAACCAGGACCCCGCCGTCCGGGACACCGAGCGGACCAGGCAGCTGGTCGCCGAGCGGATGGCGGCGCTGTGCTGGGAGACGCCCCGGATGCTGGAGGCGCTGCACCGCGCCCCCGACTTCTACGCCGACGCGATGGCCCAGATCCACCTCGACCACTGGTCCACCGGCCGGACCGTCCTGCTCGGCGACGCCGGCTACTGCGCCTCGCCGCTCTCCGGTCAGGGCACCAGCCTCGCCCTGGTCGGCGCCTACCTGCTGGCCGACGAACTCGGCCACGCCCGGGCCGCCGGCGAGGGCCACCGTGCGGCGTACGAGCGGTACGAGGAGCGGATGCGCCCCTTCGTCGCCCTCAACCAGGCGCTCGCCACCGAGAACCCCGGCGGCCCGGCGGCAGAGGAGTCGGTCGAGCGGGCCAAGAACGCCATCGAGCTCGACCGCTGAGCAGACGCTCGCGCCACCTGCCGACGCCGGACCACATCACCACGGAGGAAACCGCGGGGCCGTCCGCGAGTTCCTCGCCACGCTCGCCTGACGTGCCGCCCGCGTGTCCGGGCGGCGCCCCCACGGCCCTGGCGGGCGTGGCGGTACCGGCCGGACACGGACCACAAATTGACCCATCATTTCTGCAAATAACTGCACCATAGAGCGGGTCGTTCCGGCGCCTAGAGTCGTAGACACAAGGCCACGGCGGAGTGCCGGAGCAGCCGCAAGACCAGGGAGAACACTGTGAACACCAGCACGAACACCGCCGCGCTGAAGCCCGTCCTGACCCGCGCCGCCGAGGCCGAGACCACCAGCGACCCGAGCAGCGTCATGACCCTGCTCGCCGACTGCGGCACCGACGGCAGCCCGATCACCAGCTACCGCTCCACCTTCGCCAAGGGCGCGGTCGGCGCCCCCGCCCACTTCCACACCCGCGCCTCGGAGCTGTTCTTCGTCATCGGCGGCGCCCTCCAGGTGCTGGTGGACGACGAGGTGAAGACGCTGCACGAGGGCGACTTCCTGCTCGTCCCCCCGCACACCCCGCACGCCTTCGCCGCCGCACCCGGCTCCGAGGCCGACGTGCTGTTCACCTTCACGCCCGGCATGCCCCGCTTCGACTACCTGCGCCTGCTCGGCCGGGTGATGCGCGGTGAGGCGAGCCCGCAGGAGATCAAGGACTCCTCCGAGCAGTACGACAACCACTACGTCGACAGCCCGCTGTGGCGCGCCACCCTGGAGGCGGCGGCCAAGTAACGGTCGTGGCGCGCCCGCCGGTCAGGGGTGGGCGAACGCCGTGCTGGCGAGGGCGACGTGCACCGCGGTGCCGCCCAGGATGCTCAGCACGGCGTTGCGCCGCCACAGGTGCAGGCCGAGCGTGGCGGCCAGGGCGAGGACGGTGGGCGCGGCGTAGGGCGGGCTGGTGAGGGGGAGGTCGCGCAGGGAGTAGACGGTGAGGATCACCATGACGCCGACCGGCATGCGCGCGCTCAGGTAGTGGAGCGTGGCGCTGGCCCGGAGCGGGGCGAGAGCGGCGAAGGGGAGCGCGCGCAGGCCCCAGGTGACGGCGGTCGAGACGCCGATGGCGGCGAGCAGGTAGGGCGTGTCAGGCACGGGCCGGGTCCTTCGGGGTCGGGCCGGGTGCGGCGGTGCGTCGTTTCGCGACGGCGTGGCGGGCCAGCAGCCCGGCGGTGAACAGTCCCGTCGCGGCGAGCAGCATCTGGCCGGGGAGGACGAAGCGCGCGGCCAGTGCACAGACCAGGGCCAGGGCCGGGGTGGGGATGTCGCGCCGGGCCCGGTAGGCGTCGACGGCCAGGACGACGAACAGTGCGGTCAGTGCGAAGTCCAGCCCGACGAGCCGGGCGGGGGCCAGCGCCCCGAACAGCGCGCCGGCCGTGGCACCGGCCACCCAGTAGGCCTGGCAGAGCACCTGGAGCCAGATGATGCGCCGGCCGGTCCAGGACCGGGCCCCCTCGCCGGTGGTCAGGGCGTAGGCCTCGTCCGTCATGCCGAAGGTGCTGTAGGCCTTGCCGAGCCGTCCCTTCACCCGGTGCAGGGGGAAGGACAGCGCGTAGAAGACGTGCCGGAAGTTCACCAGGAGGGCCGTCAGGGCGATCTGCGCGAGCGGGGCGACGGCGACGACGAGCCCCACGAGCAGGAATTCCAGCGAGCCGGCGTAGACCAGCGCGGTGAACGCGGTGGCCCACCACCAGTCCAGGCCCGCGTGGACGACGAGAACGCCGAACGCGATGCCCAGCGGGAACAGCCCCAGGCCCACCGAGCTGGAGTCCCCGAACGCCGCGACCAGGTCGGCCCGGGGTGCCGGGGTGGGGGCGGGGTCGGACCGGAGCGGTGCATCGGGGCGGGTGAGCGTCCCGGCGGGTGAGGAGTCCATAGGAGAAATTCTAGGATGAATTCCTGGTAATATGGTTTCCAATTATTGCCTTGGAGTCGCCCGATGAGTAACAAAGAAACACTGGACGGCATTGATCGTGAAATCTTGTTCCACCTGCGCCAGGACGGCCGGCTGACCAACGTGGAGCTGGCCAAGCGGGTCGGCCTCACGCCGCCGCCCTGCCTGCGCCGGGTCAAGCGTCTGGAGGACGCGGGGATCATCGCCGGCTACCGGGCCCGGATCGACCCGGCGGCGGCCGGCCGCGGCTTCGAGGTGGTGGTCGCGGTCGAGATCGGCGTCAACGACCTCCAGACCGTCGAAGAGTTCGAGGCGGTGGTGACCTCGTACGAGGAGGTCGTCGAGTTCCGCCGGCTCTTCGGCCGCCCCGACTACTTCGTCCGCGTCGCGGTGGCGGACCACGCCGCCTACGAGAGCTTCCTCACCGGCAGGCTCATGGGGCTGCCGGCCGTGGCGAGGGTCGACTCCCACCTGACCATGAAGAAGATCAAGGGCGACGACTGAGGGCGCACGGCGGGGTGGCGGCCCCCGGTGCCGCCACCCCCGGGGTGCGGGTCAGCAGTTGCAGTGCCACTCGTGGTCGAGCGGCGGAGTCCGGTCCGGCACGGGCGTGGGGTTGACGGTGCGTGCGGCGGTCGCGGGGTGGACGGTCCGGCCGGCCTTGAGGGTCTCGGCGACCTCGATGTGCTGGATCTCCTCCGGGTCGACCGTCACCGGGTTGGCGCTGAGGATCACCAGGTCGGCGAGCTTGCCGACCTCGATGCTGCCCTTGCGGTCCTGCTCGTCGTACTGCTGGGCGGCGTTGATGGTGATCGAGCGGACGGCGTCCAGGGCGGACACGCACTGCTCCGGCCCGAGGACGACCTTGTCGGTGCGGGTGCGGCGGGTGACCTGGCTGGACAGGATGGCGATCGAGTTGGGCAGCGCCACCGGGGCGTCGTGGTGCGAGGTGTAGGCCATGCGCCGGTCGAGCGCCCAGCGCGCCGGGGAGATGTTCGCGGCCCGCTCCTCGCCGAGGACGGTCTTCCGGTACCAGTCGCCCCAGTAGAACGTGTGCATGGAGAAGAACGACGGGATGATCCGGAGCAGCGCGAACTCGTTGATCTGGTCCTCGCGGGCGGTCTGCGCGTGGATCGCGACCGTGCGCCGGTCGCCCGGCCCGGCCTCCGCCGTGGCGGCCCTGACCGCGCCGATGAACTGGTCGATCGAGGCGTCCCCGTTGACGTGCGCGAGCACCTGCCAGCCCTTGGCGTACGCCGTGAGCACCTGCCTGAGAACGACGGCGTCGTCCTTGACGGCCGGGTAGCCGCAGTAGTCGTCCGGCTCGTTCCCCGGCGGCGTCTTGTACGGCTTGCTGAGCCAGGCCGTGCGCCCCTGCGGCGAACCGTCGAGGAACATCTTCACGCCCGCCGCCCGCACGCCGTTGACGTACTCCGGGCTCGCGCCGACCGGGTCCGTGCCCGGGTCCTTCTCCAGGGCGGCCGTGGCCTGGTCGGCGCGCGCGTAGGCGACGACGTCGATCTCGAACGGCACGGCGGCGGCGATCTCCCGCAACGCGCCCAGGTTCGTCAGGGTGGCGCCGCCCTCCTGGACGGTGGTGAAGCCGAACGCGGCCGCCGATGCCGCGCCCTTGCCGAACAGCCCGAGCTGCGCGGCCATCGGGAGGCCCGCCAACGCGGTGTCCGAGGCGGGGGAGAACGCCGCCTCCTCCAGTACCCCGTTCGGCTCGCCGTGGGGCTCGGCGATGACGTCCTCCCACCGGCGGATGACCCCGCCCTCCGGATCCTTGCGGTTCGAGTCGTAGCCGAGCGCCTCCAGCCCGAGGCTGTTGACCGCCCCGAGGTGGAAGGACTGGTGGATCGCCAGCACCGGCCGGGAGGTGGAGACCTCGTCCAGGTCCTTCCGGGTGGGGTGCTGCTTCTCCGCCAGCATCGCGTCGTCGTAGCCGAACCCGACGATCCACTCCGACTCCTGCCCGACGTCGGTGTCCGCCCAGTCGCGCAGCTTCTGCTGCAGCGAGGCGATGGTGGTGACGTCGCCGTCCGGAGCGGCCAGCAGATTGGCGATGGTGGCCTGGAGGCCGATGCCGCCGAGGTGGCCGTGGGCGTCGATGAACCCGGGGAGCAGCGCCCGGCCTTCGAGGTCGCGCACCTTCGTCCGGAGGCCGCCCCAGCGGTCGACGGCCTCGGCGTGGTCGCCGACGAAGACGATGACGCCGTCCTTGACCGCCACCGCCTCGGCGGTGGGCGGCTCGGCGACGGTCACGATCTCGCCGCCGTGGAGGATGAGGTCGGCCTCCTCGTACGGTGCCGGAGTCTCCGGTGTCGTGTGCTGCTGATCGGCCATGGTCGGGTCCCCTTGCCAATGGATACGTTCGGTGCTGGTGGGGCTACCCAAGGTGATCGCGTTCAACCTGGTGGATCCCGAAAGCGCGGCCGGCGGTGCGGCGCGGCCGGCGGGGCCGGTCGGCGGGGCCGGTCGGCGGGGTGGCAGCCCTCAGCGCCGCCACCCCGCCCGGGACTTTGCGTCGGACGGGGTATCGGCGCGTGAAGGGCGATCAGTTGAGCCAAACCCCACCTTGGGGGGAACGTGGTGCGGAAGGGGCGGGGAAGTGCGCCGGGCGGCGCCCGCCGATCAGACGGCGACGACGTCGGGGGCCTGACCGAATCCGAGCTCGGTGAAGCCCGGAGCCGGGGCGATCAGCGCCCACACGAACTTGCCGACCCCACCCGCACGCGGACAGCAACCCCAGCGCTCGGCAAGCTCGTTGACGAGAAGGAGGCCGCGTCCGCTCTCGTCGTCGGCGGACGAGGGGCGGACCGTCGGTCGCCCGCCGCCCGCGTCGTGGACCTCGATCCGGAGGCGGTCCGTGATCAGCGCGAACCGGATCTCGACCATCCGGTCCGGCGGCGCGTCACTGTGCCGGACCGCGTTGGCGAACAGCTCGCCGAGCAGCAACTCGGCGATGTCCGCGTACCGTTCGCCCCTCGGCATCCCGGCCAGGTATGCGCGCAGCATCAGGCGCGCGAGCGGGGTGGACCCGGGCCGGGAGTCGAGCCGGGCCGCGAACTCACGCGGCCGGCGGGGGTCGGGGTGGAGCGGCCAGCGGTTGGCGCAGTTCTTGGGCATGGCGTGGCTTCCTCCTGGGGGATGGGGGAGCGGAACGGGCTCGCAGGAAGGCGTGCGGAATCACGCTGTGCAAGCAAAGGATTGCGTTCCGGTGTCAATCATCGGGGTGCGGAGATACGGTGACGACCGATCCGGAGTACCGGTCACGTGCAGCACGTGAGGGGAGACGACGTGTCACACCGGCGAGCGAAGCAGGGGCCAACGGCAAGCTCGGCCGTGATGTTCGGCGAAGAGCTGCGGTTCTACCGGGAGATGCTCGGCTACACGCAGGAGGAGTTGGGCAAGCTCCTGCACTGCAACCGGACGAACATCACCCGCTACGAGAGCGGCAAGCGCCGGATGCCGATCGACTCGGTGGAGGACGCGGACCGGGTGCTCAGCACGGGCGGCCTGCTGAAGCGGCTCTGGGAACGGGTCGACTGGGATGCGGAGATCGAGCACCCGGACTGGTTCCGGGACCATGCGGACATGGAAGCCGAGGCGGTTGCCGTCAGGGTCTTCCAGCACTCCGTCATTCATGGACTGCTTCAATGCCCGGAGTATGCGAGAGCGGTGTTCGAGGCCAGCGACGCCGCGGGGAATCCCGGGCTGATCGAGGAACGGACGCTCGCGCGACTGGGTAGGCAGAAGCGCTTCCTGGATCCTGACGGGCCGTTGTTCCTGGCCATCCTCGATGAGAGTGCCATTCGGACGGTTTTCGGTGGCCCACGAGTGATGCGGCGCCAGATGGAGCACCTTCTGGCTGTCGCGAAGCTTCCGAACGTCCTTATCCAGATCGCGCCGTTCGTGCACCGGCGGACCATCATCGACAAGTCGATGGTCCTGCTGGAGATGCCTGACGGCCGGCACTGGGTCTACTCGGAGAGCCTTGATCGTGGGCATCCCAGCGATGTTCCGGCGATCGTGTCGGGCCACCAGCGAAGCTATGATCGCCTCCGCGGGGAAGTGCTCCCGATGGGCGACTCGCTCGCGCTGATCGCCGACGCGCTGGAAGGGTTCAGGGATGACGAGGAACGAGCTCGACAGGCTCTCCTGGCTCAAGAGCAGCTACAGCGGCGGCAACGGCGGCGACTGCATCGAGGTGGCCCCCGGATTCCGAGGCGTCGTCCCGGTGCGTGACTCCAAGGACCCGCAGGGCCCCGCCCTCCTCTTCCCCGCCTCCGCCTGGCGCTCCTTCATTGCCGCCGTCCGGGCCGGCGACTTCCCCGGCTGACCGGTCAACTACGGTCACGAACGATCCCGCTCAACGGCTTTCGACCAGTACCGGTCCCGCGCTGGTGCAGTGAGTAACCGAACCGTTACCTTCACTGACTGTGCACGGATGACCCCTGTTCGACTCGACCGAGGCGGTAGGCATGGCACAGGACCCCCGTATCGACGTTGCGTTCACCCTCCGGGAAGGCGGCGCGGAGCCCACCCGGGACGAACTGGCGGAACTCGCCGGCTCCCTCAAGCCCGAGATCTGGTTCTCCACCCCGCTCTCCGACGCCGAACCGGGCGAGGGCGGCCGCGAGCCCGACGTCACCTGGGACCTCTCCGGTGCTCCGTACAAGGGGCAGGTCGCGACGGGCAAGGCGGCGGTCTACCTCGCCAACTCGAAGTTCGGCCTCAACCGGCCCTTCATCTTCGCGGACGGGTTCAACTACGGCGAGAGCGACCTCCCCGGGCTGTTCGCGTACTTCAACACGCCTTACGGCAACAAGCAGGGCCTCTTCGACCAACTGCTCGGCAGCGGCTTCGACGTGATCGTGCTCGGCTTCACCGGGCGGCACACCCACATCCAGGCCAACGCCGAGGTCGCGATCGCCGCGATCCGCCGGGCGATCCAGGAGCGCAAGAGCGACATCCCGCTGACCGTCGGCGGGGTGAGCATGGGCGGCATCATCACCCGCTACGCGCTCGCCAAGATGGAGACCGAGGACTCCGACCACCAGACCGCCACCTACCTCTCCTACGACTCCCCGCACAACGGCGCCTGGATCCCGCTGATCCTCCAGCAGATGGCGTACTTCTTCGAGGACTTCACCCCCGCCGGGCCCGACGGCGTCAAGCAGGCCGAGCTGATCCGGAGCCCCGCCGCGCAGCAGCTGCTCTGGGCCTGGGTGGAGAACTCCAAGTACTCGGGCGAGGTGGCCACCGCCAGCGAGCTGCGCGGGGAGTTCCTGCGGGACCTCGCCGCCGTCGGCAACTTTCCGCAGCGCCCGCTCAAGCTCGGCGTCTCCAACGGCCGGCGTGACGGCGTCGGCCGCCCGCTGCCGGCCGGTGAGGTGGCCTTCGACTGGCAGGCACTGGTCGCCAGCGCCACCGCCCGGTTCCAGGCGGACAAGGGCGAGAAGAAGCCGATCGGCGGCATGCACCTCGGCCTGGCGCTGCGCCGCAGCACCACCACCGAGGTCCCGGCGCTGGACGGCGCGCCCGGTGGCACCCTGGAGTCCTTCGGCCTGGTCGCGGACGCGCTGAAGGCGAAGATCGCCCACGAGTACCGCAGCGGCGCCTTCGTGCCGTCGGTCAGTGCGGCGGCGCTGGACTTCGACCCGGTGAAGTGGGACGTCAACCTGAACCTCTCCATCACCGGCGCCGACCTCGAGCGCGGACACCTGGACGAGGTCGCGTTCGACGACGACAACCACCCGCACAGCCTGGTCTCCGGAGTCCTGATCGACTGGATCGTGGAGCACCTCGCCGGCTGACCCCGCCCGCCTGCCGAAACCGGTTCGGAGCACCCCCGCGCATGGGCTACGATTTACCTCATCACCCAGATGCGCGGGTGGCGGAATAGGCAGACGCGCTGGATTCAGGTTCCAGTGCCCGAAAGGGCGTGGGGGTTCAACTCCCCCCTCGCGCACAGAGAAGTACCACCGAAACGGTGCCTCCCCAGTGACGGAAGTCGCTGTGGGAGGCACCGTTTCGGCGTTTGTTCGCCTGCGGGAACCTTCGCTCAAGAACTGACACCCCACCCGCACCGTACGGCGTCGCACGACGCCGCGCACCGGCTGCCCGCCCCCGCCAGGGGCGGGCAGCCGTCGTCGTTCCCGCGGGTGATGTGCTCGACCCGCTGTGAGCACACGCCTGACGGCCCGGTATTTTCGCGCGGAGCGCGGATCCCAGCGTGCCCGATTCCCGTGAGATGGAGCCCGATGACCGATCAGATGAGTGTCGCCCTCGTCAGCCTGCTCTTCACCGGCATATTGATCCTCGTGCCACTGGCGGGGGCCGTCGTCGCCGCCCTGTTCATCCGCCGCCGGGGGCGCAACGCCCGCCTGGCCATGGCCGGTTGCCTGGTCACGGCGCTGGGGCCGCTGGTCCTGGCCCTCGGCATGGCACTGGGCTCGGACACCCTCTACGGCAAGGTCGGGCTCGCTGCGGCGGTCGGCGTGCAGTCGGCGATCACTGCCGTGTTCTCCCTGGTCGGGCTCGGCCTGGTGCTCGCCGGAGCACTCGCCGCGCCGGTGCCGCCGCCGGCGGCCCACCGGGGTGGGCAGGTCTTCGTACAGCCGGTCGCGGATACCGCGTACCCGGCCTGACCGTGCCGCTCGAGCCGGAGGCCGGCCGCCGGTGCTCAGGCGAGGCCGACCTCCGGCGGGGTGGTCGCGTCGGCCGTGAGCCCGTGCCGGCGGCCCGAGCCGCCGCCCCTGCCGTCGGAGCACGGTCGGACCGCCACCGCCCGGCCGGGAGGCCTCAGTTCAGGAACGCCGCCGTGGTCGCGACGAACCGCCCGGGGTCGTCCACCCAGGGGTTGTGGCCCGCGCCGGGCTGCTCGACGTACGTGGCGCCGGGGAACAGGGCGGCGAACTCGGCCATCGCCGGCGGCGGGCTGTTGAGGTCGAACTCCCCGGCGAGCACGAGGACGGCGCCCTCCCAGGCGGCGAGCGCCGCACGGGTGGCCTCCGGGGCGAAGGCGCCGTCCGAGCCGAAGACGCCGACCACCTCCGGGTTGGTCGGGAGGGTGGTCACCTGGTGGCGTTGCGCCGCCTCGTCCCACCGGCCGTAGCCGAAGGGGGCGATGGCCTCCCAGTCGTTGCCCGTGCCCGCGGCGATCGCCTGCAGCGCGGCGGACGCGGCCGGGTACCACGGCTCGCCCGCCCGCAGCCGGGCGGTCTCCTGCCGGGTCTCGCCGCTGATGGCGATGCCGACGGCCCGGGTGCTGGGGGTGATCAGGGCGAGCCGGCCGACGTGCTCCGGGTGCCGCGCCACGTACTGGGCCGCCAGGTTGGCGCCGGCACAGTGGGCGAGCAGGTCGATCCGGGGAAGCCCGAGGTGGGTGCGGAGCGCCTCGACGTCGTCGACCATGCGGTCGCAGCGGTAGGAGGAGGGGTCGGCCGGCACCGCGGACCGGCCGGTGCCGCGCGGGTCCAGTACGAGCAGCCGGCGGTGCGCGGAGAGGCCGCCGAGCTCGCCGAGGTAGGCGGAGTCCGTGGGGCCGCCGGGGAGGCAGACGAGCGGCTCGCCCTCCCCGTGCACACGGTAGGAGAGCAGGGTGCCGTCGGGCGCGGAGAAGGTGGGCATGGCGTGGATCATGTCAGCGGCCTTCCCCGCCGGACAAGCGGATCCGGTCGGCGCCGTGTCCTATGCTGATCTCCGATTCAAGATCAACGGGGGATGTGTACGCCATGTTGACGAACTCTCTGCGCCGGACCATGCCACCGCTGGCCGCGCTCGCCGCGCTGGCCCTGGCGCTGACCGGCTGCGGGCCGGACAACAACGAGCAGCCGGCCTCGAACGGGAAGGGCACGGGAACGTACGCCGACCCGTTCCCGTTGAAGTCGCCGGCCGACGCTACGGTGGCGGGGTACCTGAACGACAGGATCCAGGTGAGCGTCACCCCGGTCTCCGTCGTCAAGGGCGACAAGGCCGAGGTGGAGAAGCTCGGCATCGGGCTTCTCGCCGGAAAGACGCCGTACTACGTCACCGCCACCTACACCCACAAGGGCGGCCCGGAGGACATCGGCGCCTACGCCGCCAAGCTCTCGGTGCACTCGGACGCCGAGCACGCCTACCAGAACGCGCCGGCCTGGGGTGTCGACTTCCCGCCCTGCCAGGAGGGCAGCGACGCCGCCCGCAAGCTGACCCCGGGCAAGACCGTCACGACCTGCGAGATCTTCCTCGTGCCGGAGACCGTCCAGCCGGTCTTCGTCGCCTACAAGGGCGACGAGAAGGCCGCCGCCGAGGTGGTCTGGAAGATCGGCTGACCGTCGGCCGTGGCTCCCGTCGGCCGTGCCGCCCCGAGGTCGTTGCACGTGCCCTGGTCGGCGCCGGCGAAACCGATCGCGGATCGGGCGATGGACGGGCCCTGCTCCACGGTGGAGACGCGAAAGCTCAGGGCAGCTCCTGCTCGGCCCAGATGGTCTTGCCCTGACGGGTGTAGCGGCTGCCCCAGCGGCTGGTGAGCTGGGCGACCAGGTAGAGGCCGCGGCCGCCCTCGTCGGTGAGGCGGGCGCGGCGCATACGGGGCTGGGTGGCGCTGGGGTCGGACACCTCGCAGGTCAGGCACTCGGCGCGGATGAGGCGGACCTCGACCGGGCCCCCGGCGTAGCGGATCGCGTTGGTGACCAGCTCGCTGAGCACCAGTTCGGTGGTGAAGACCAGATCCTCCAGCCCCCAGGCGCGCAGCCGCTCCGTCGCCCGCTCGCGGACCAGGGCGACGGCGGCCGGGTCGGCGTCCACCGGCCAGGCGGCGGTGGCCTCCGCCGGCACCGCGCGGGTGCGGGCCAGCAGCAGGGTGACGTCGTCGGCGCGCGCGTTCGCGGGGCGGCCGGCGACGAGCGCGCGGCCGAGTTCGGGCAGCGGCGCGGTGACGGCGCCGGGGAGGGCGAGGCGGCGGCGCAGTTCGTCCATGCCGTCGTCGAGGTCGCCGCCGCGGCCGTGGATCAGTCCGTTGGTGTAGAGCGCGAGGAGGCTGCCGGGGGCCAGCTCGACCTCCGTCACCTCGAAAGGCAGACCGCCGACGCCCAGCGGCGGGCCCGGCTGTACGGGCACGTACTCCACGGTGCCGTCCGGGGCGGCGACGGCGGGCGGTGGGTGGCCGGCGGAGGCGATCGCGCACCGCCGCGACACCGGGTCGTAGACCGCGTACACGCAGGTCGCTCCGGAGGCGACGGCGCGGCGGTGGGCGGGCCACCCCTCGTCACCCGGCCTCCCGCCCGGTCTGTCGCCCGGCCTTGCGCCCGGCGGTCCGCCGGGGCTCCCGCCGTGCTCGTCGTCCGGCTCGGCGTCGGGTTCGTCGGTCTCGACCAGCAGCCGGGAGACCAGGTCGTCCAGGTGGACCAGCAGCTCGTCCGGTTCCAGGTCCAGGTCCGCGAGGGTGCGGACGGCGGTGCGCAGGCGCCCCATGGTGGCGCTGGCCTCCAGCCCGTGGCCGACGACGTCCCCCGTGACCAGCGCGACCCGCGCCGAGGAGAGCGGGATCACGTCGAACCAGTCGCCGCCGATGCCGGTGGCGGTGTCGGTGGGCAGGTAGACGCTGGCGGTGCTCACGGCGGCGGTCTCGGTCTGCGACGGCGGCAGCAGGCTGCGCTGGAGGCCGACGGCGGCGCGGCGCTCGCGGGTGTAGCGGCGGGCGTTGTCCAGGGCGAGGGCGGCGCGGGCGGCGATCTCGCGCAGCAGGTCCAGGTCGGCCGGCTCGTACGGCGGGCGGTGCGGGGCGCGCCGGACGGTCACCCGGCCGAGCAGGACGCCGCGGGCCCGGAGCGGGGCGGTCATGGCGGCGGGGGACAGGGCGGGGGAGAGGTCCGGGGGGAGGGCGGGGGCGTCGGTGGCGGGGGGTTCGGCGGTCGGGGGTTCGGCGGTCGGGGATTCGGCGGCGGGCGGGCCGGAGACCGGGCCACGCCGGTCCGGCTGCTCGGACGGGCCTGGCCCCCCGGGCGGGTCGAGCACCTCGGACGGGTCGGACGGGTCGGGCGCGACGTCGTCGGGCCCGGTGGCGACGGCGGTCCGGCGGAGCGCGGGCCGGCCGTCGCGGTCGGGAGCGGATTCCTCGCCGCTGAACACCGCCTCGGCGATCTCGACCACGGCCAGGTCGGCCAGGCCGGGCGCGAGGACGGCGGCGAGCTCCTCGGCGG
The DNA here is from genome assembly GCF_055561295.1 of Kitasatospora sp. NPDC022785. Lineage (NCBI taxonomy): Bacteria > Bacillati > Actinomycetota > Actinomycetes > Kitasatosporales > Streptomycetaceae > Kitasatospora > Kitasatospora sp. NPDC022785. Next base: position 69,292 of record NZ_JBVHHB010000020.1, read on the forward strand.
TGCCGGTGACGGAGAGCGATCCGCCGACCGCCGCGGTGGCACGGTGCAGCACGGCCAGGCGTTCGCCCGAGCGGTGGAGTTCGGTGACGTCGGTGAACAGCGCGGTGACGCCGATCGTGTGCCCGTCGGGGGCCTGGAGCCGGAACGCGGAGACCGCCATCACCGCGCCGGTGCCCGGGTCCTCGATCGTCCGGACCACCTCCTCGGCCAGCACCAGCGGACGGCCGGTCTCCAGCACCTCGTGGAGGTGGCGTTCGACCGTCGCGGCGTCGTCGGGCTGGAGGAAGTCGCCCAGGCGGTGGCCGTTCAGGTTCGGCGGGAGGCCGGTGTAGGGGAGCAGGTGGGTGTTGGTCCTGACCAGCCGCAGCCGCTCGTCGAAGACGGCGAGGCCGACCCGGTCCTGGAGGAAGAGCTCCTGCGTGAAGGCCTGGTCCTGCCGCCACTGGGCTACCAGGCCGGCAGGGGCGGCGAGTACGAAGTACCGGGATGCGCCGTCGTCGCCGTTGTCGCCACTCCGGCCGTTGTCGTCGTTCGGACCGTTGTCGTCGTCGGGGCCGGTCCCGCTGGTCGGGCCGGTCCCGCCGTCCGCGAGCGGCAGCACCTGGAAGACGATCCTCAGCTCCTCGCCCCGCCCCGACCGCACCACGGCCCGCCCGGACCAGGCGTCGGCCGTCCGCCCCGCCAGCAGCGCGGGCCAGGTCGCCGGGTCGGCGAGCAGCTCCCGGGCCGGCCGGCCGCAGACCTCGTCGGCGCGCAGCGCGAGCAGCTGCTCGGCCGCCGGCGTCCAGCTGGTGATCCTGCCGTCCGCGTCGAGCAGGACCCCGGCCGCGCTGTCGACGAAGGGGAACCTCCGGCTGTCCATGTTGCGCACCTCGGGTGTGTTCTCGCCGCCTGGGCCGTCGGCGGGCCTCTCGCACCCGCCCCCGCCATCATCCCTCGGCCGTCATGACTCGGCCGGGCAGGGACGTCGGCGCGGGCGGGTGCGAGGTGCGGGTGCGGGGCGGGCACGGTGGGCGCGGGGCCGTGTGCGGCCGGGGGCGCGGGGCGGACGGGGCGGGCGTGCGCGAGGGCTTCTCGCCATGGAGCTCTTATTGTACTCTCCGTCTAATAAGCGGGGTCGGCGGGAACCCCGCGCAGGGCATGCACCTGGAGGCAGCCATGGCTCGGACCGGCGCGACCGGCTCGGCGACAGGAACCCACGGCCACCACAAGGCCCACCCCACCGAGGCTCACACCACCGAGGCCCACACCCCGAAGGCCCACACCACGAAGGCCCACACCACGAAGGCCCACGGCCACAGCCCGGCCGACGACGACGTCTCGCAGAGGCTGCTCGACTCGGCCGCGACCCTCTCCTACGACCCGGCGACCGAGATCGACTGGGACGCCCCGCTCCCCGCGGGCGAGTACGGGCTCAACCCCGAGTGGAGCACCCTCTACGGCACCCGGCTCTGGCACGAGATGACCGAGGGGCAGCGGGTCACCCTGACCCGGCACGAGGTCTGCTCGATCATGACCACCGGCATCTGGTTCGAGATGATCCTGCAGCAGATGGTGCTGCGCGACCAGTACCTGAAGAACCCGGCCGACGCCGGGTTCCGCTTCGCCCTCACCGAGATAGCCGACGAGTGCCGGCACTCGATCATGTTCGCCCGCGCCTGCGAGAAGATGGGCGTCCCGCAGTACCGGCCGAACAGCGTGATCGCGCAGGCCGGCCGCCTCTTCAAGGCCACCGCCAAGGGCGAACTCGCCTACGGCGGCATCCTGGTGGCCGAGGAGGTGCTCGACGTCATGCAGCGCGACTGGATGCGGGGCGAGAACGTCCTCGACATCGTCCGCGGCACCTCCCGGATCCACGTGGTCGAGGAGTCCCGGCACATGAAGTTCGCCCGGCAGCAGATCCGTGAGCGGATGCGCCACGCCTCGCCCGCACGCCGGCGGGCCGCCGCCACCGGTATCGCCGCCGGCGCCTTCGTCATCGTCAGCAGCATGGTGCACCCCGGCGTCTACACCGCCGCCGGCCTCGACCGCGAGCGGGCGGTCGCCGAGGTGCGCGCCAACGAGCACCGCAAGGCGATGATGCGCACCAGCTCGCGGCACCTGATGGCGTTCCTCGCCGAGTGCGGCCTGCTCACCAAGGCCTCCGCGGCGGTCTACCGCCGCGTCCACATGCTCTGACCTGCTCCCGACCGAACCCCCCACGCAGCGAGGACCCCACCCCGGCCATGGCCTACGCGATCACCCAGACCTGCTGCAACGACGCCTCCTGCGTCTCCGTCTGCCCGGTCAACTGCATCCACCCCGCCCCCGGGGAGCCGGACTTCGGCAGCACCGACATGCTGTACATCGACCCGGCCGCCTGCATCGACTGCGGTGCCTGCGCCGACGCCTGCCCGGTCGACGCCGTCCACCCCGTCGACCGGCTCGCCGGGCCCGACGCCGTCTTCGGTGACCTCAACCGCGACTACTTCCGCGACCACCCGAACGACCACGCCTGGGGCGCGCCCGTCTTCCCCCGCAGCCTGCCGAACGGCCTCGGCACACTGCGCATCGCCATCGTCGGGACCGGCCCCTCGGCGAGCTACACCGCCCAGTCGCTGCTGCGCACCACCGGCGCCGAGATCACCATGATCGACCGCCTGCCGGTCGCCGGCGGCCTGCTCCGGCACGGTGTCGCCCCCGACCACCAGGCCACCAAGCGGATCGCCGAGAGCTTCGCGTCCGTCTTCCACCACCCGCGCCTGACCGTCCACCTCAACGTCGAGATCGGCCGCGACCTCAGCCACGCCGAACTCGCCGCCCACCACCACGCGGTGGTCTACGCCGTCGGTGCCGCCGCCGACCGCCGGCTCGGCCTCCCCGGCGAGGACCTCCCCGGCAGCCTACCCGCCACCACCCTCGTCGGCTGGTACAACGCCGACCCCACCGTGCCCGCCGACGCCGTCGACCTCACCGCCGAACGCGTCGTCGTCATCGGCAACGGCAACGTCGCCGTCGACGTCGCCCGGATCCTCCTCCTCGACCCCGGCACCCTCGCCGCCACCGACATCGCCGACCACGCCCTCGCCGCCCTGCGCGGCAGCCGGGTGCGCGAGGTGGTGCTGCTCGCCCGGCGCGGACCGGAGGACGCGGCCTGGACGCGGCCCGAGTTCCTCGCCCTCCGGCACCTCCCCGGCGTCGAGCTGGTCGTCGAGGACCACCCGGACGTCCGGGCCGCCATCGACGCCGCCGCCCCCGGCTCCAAGGCCGCGCTGCTCGCCGGGCTGCCCCTGGAGACCGCCGACACCGGACGGCCGCCGCGCCCCGGCCGGCGGATCGTGCTGCGCTTCCTTGCCACGCCCACCGCGCTCGCCGGCGAGGACCGCGTGACGGGTGTCGAGACGGGCGGGACCACGATCGCCGCGGGCCTGGTCGTGCGGTCCATCGGCTACCGCGGTGTGCCCGTCCCCGGCCTGCCCTTCGACGAAGGCAGCGCGGCCGTCCCGAGTCGCGACAGCCGCGTCCTCGACCCGTCCACCGGCCGCGCGCTGCCCGGCACCTACGTCGTCGGCTGGGCCAAGCGCGGCCCCTCCGGCGGCATCGGCGCCAACCGTGCCTGCGCCCAGGAGACCGTCGACGCCTTCCTCGACGACGCCACCGCCGGCACCCTCCCCGAACCCACCGGCACCGCCAAGGACTTCGCCCGCCTCGTCCGCACCCGCCGCCCGGACGCCATCGGCCTGCGGCAGCTCCGCGCCATCGACCGCACCGAACGCAGCCTCGGCGAGGCCGCCGGCCGCCCCCGCGTCAAGTTCGCCACCGTGTCCGACCTGCTGGCGGCGGCGCGCCGCTGAGCGCTGCCCGCCCGTCGGCCGCTGAGCGCCGTTCGCCGTCCGGCCGCCTCAACGGCCCAGGACCGCGCCGCCGTTGAGGCCGATGATCTGGCCGGTGAGGTAGCCCGCGCGCGGCGAGGCCAGGTAGGAGACGGCGGCGGCGACGTCCCCGGGAGTGCCGGCCCGGCCGACCAGGGTGGCGGCGACCTTGTCGGCGTGGAACTGCTCCGACCAGCCGTCGCCGAAGATCTCGGTGTCCGCGACGTAGCCGGGCGCCAGGACGTTGACGGTGATGCCGTCCGGGCCGAACTGGCGGGCCAGGCCGAAGGCCCAGCCGTGCAGGGCGGCCTTGGCGGCGGCGTACGAGCCGGCCGAGTGCGGGCCCGCGCCGCCGCGCTGGGCGGCGGCCGAGCTGATCAGGATCACCCGGCCGCCGGGGCGGCGGAGGTGGTCGGCGAGGGCGGTGGTGAGCAGCACGGCCGTCAGCAGGTTGGTGTCCAGGTCGCGCCGCCAGGCGTCGGCGAGCGCCGCCAGTCCGGCGTCGGCGGGCGGGGTGATCACCGCACCCGCGTTGTTGACCAGCACGTCCACCGGCCCGAAGGCCGTGATCGCCCGTGCCGCCTCCGCCACCTCGGCGGCCGCCGTCAGATCGGCCGCCACCGGCACCACGCCCGGGCCGATCTCCGCGGCCGCCTTCTCCAGCACCTCGGCCCGCCGGCCGAGGATCACCACCCGGCAGCCCTCCCCGGCCAGTTCGGCGGCGATTGCCCGCCCGATCCCGGTCCCGCCCCCGGACACCACCGCAGTCCGCTGCCGCTCCATCGCGCCCCCTCGGCCCGTTTGTCGTCCCCGAGATGCTACCGAAGGGTAACTTCCTGCCCGGGGAGAGCGCGTGGCCGCCGCCAGGTCTCCTCCACCTCCGCCCGCCGGCGGAACGGGCGGTCAGAGCGCCTGTTCGGGCCAGTTCAGCAGCCGGGCGCCCATCGCGGCGGTCTCCAGGGTGTAGCGGTGCAGGGCGTCCGCCGTGTCGTAGCCGGTCAGCGCCCGGATCCGCTCCAGCCGGTAGCCGAGCGTCCGCACGCTCAGACCCAGCCGGCGGGCGGCCTCCGCGTTCACGTACCCGGTCTCGGCCTGCACCGTGATGGTGTCCAGCAGCGGCCGGGCGCCGCCCCGGGCCGCGGTCAACGGGCCCAGCACGCTGCGCACCAGGTCGGCCATGGCCTCCCGGTCACGCATCAGCACCGGAAAGACCAACAGCTCCTCCGCCTTCAACTGCTGCGCGGGCAGCGAGAGGCGTTCCGCGTAGTCCAGCACGCCCAGCGCCTCCTCGTAGCTGTGCACCACGCCGCCCGCCCCCGAGTGCCGGCGGCCGGTCGCCACCCGCAGCACCGGGTGGTAGCCGGCGCCGGGGTGCAATGTCAGCTCGGTGAAAGCCTCCACCACGGCGCGGTCGTTGTCGGAGGCGATGCAGACCATGCGCCCGTCCTTGGTGGCCAGCAGCACGGCCCGCTCGCCGAACCGGCCCACCAGCTCCCGCTCCACCCGGTGCACCAGCGGGTGGACGTTGGCGTACGGCTCGTCGCCGACCGCCACGGCCACGGCGTACCCGCCGGCCAGCCGTAGCCCGAACCGTTCGGCGTGCTCGGCGAGCAGGCCGAGGTCGCTGCGCCCGTACAGCAGATCGTCGATGAACTCCCGCCGCGCCGCCTCCTCCTGGCGCACCGCCATCCGCTGCGCCCGCTCGTGCCCCTCGCCCAGTGCTGCGAGCGCGGCGTCGGTGGCGGCCAGCACGGCGTCACCGGTGTGGCGCAGGTCGGCGACGGACACGGCGGCGGTGATCCCGGGCAGCGTCCGCCAGGACTGCCGGGTGGTGCCCAGGCAGTGCGCGACCAATTCGCGCAGCCCATGCCCGGCCTCGGCGGCGCGCTCGCCGAGGGCTTGCAGGCTCTCCAACTCGGCGCGGCGGAGCAGCCGTCCGGTCCGGGAGACGTCACCGAGCAGGTCGCGACAGCGCAGACCCAGCTCGGCGGGTATGCCGGAAATGTCCTGATCTCTTCCCGTCGTCATGTCGCTCTGCTCCGCCCCCGAAACAACCCGTCGTCCCGGGTTCCGGGGGCGGATTTTACCGGACCCCGTTTTTGCGGACTCCATCCGGCCCGGACGGGGCGCCGCCGCGACCGCACCCCACCGGCGCCGCCACGCCCCACCCCGTAGCCCCACCCCGCCGGCCCCCCACCGGGGCAGGCCCCACCCCCGCCCGCCTCGGCGCCGGAAAACCGCTCGCCCGCGGCGGCCGGCCGGTCTGAGGCCGGCTCACCCGGGGCCCCGGCTCACCCGAGGCCCGCTCACGTCCGTCCGTCCGTGGCGCCGCCGAGCGCCTTGCCGTAGACGGACGAGCTGCGCCGTACCGTCATGCCGACCCGCTGGTACAGCGAGAGCGCGCCGGTCTGCGAGTGCGTCCACAGCGTGCACGCCGACCGTCCGCGCCGGTGGAACGCCTGGAAGGCCTCGTGCAGCAGCACCCGGGCGATCCCCCGGTTGCGGTGGTCCCGTCGTACCGCGAGCCGTTCGACGTAGCCCTCGCCGCCCTCGCCGGTGCCCGGCCGGTCCAGTGACAGCACCGCGCCGACCATCTCCCCGCCCGCGAACGCCACCGGCGAGAGCTCCGGCGCGAAGGTGTCCCGCCCGACCGTGCGCAGCGCCCACTCCTCGTACGGCTTCCGCCGCAGCTGCCACTCGTCGAACGCGTCCTCGGTGAGCCGGTACGCGGCGCGCTCGTCCCCGGGCCGGAACGGCCGCACGGTGACCCCGTCCGGGGGTGCGGGCACCCGGGCCGCGGCGGGCAGCGCGATCTCCAGCAACCACTCGGTGACGAACGGCTCGTACCCGCGCGAGCGCAACAGCCCGGCGGCCGCCCGGTCGCCGTCCGGCAGCGTCTGCGAGAGCCGCTCGCTGCCGGCCTCCCGCGCCCGGCCCTCGGCCCAGTCGAGCAGTGCGCCGCCCAACCCCCCGCCCCGGTGGGCCGGGTGGACGTCCACCTTGCTCCGCCGCCCGTACACCCAGGCCCGCCCGACGATCTCGCCGGTCGCGTCCTCCACCAGCAGCGTGTCTAGTGCCGGGTCCAGCCCGGGCAGTCGGAGGTCGGCGGCCACACCGTCGGGCCCGTCCTCGGGCGCGGTCTCCGGGCTGCCGAGCAGCTCGCGCGCGCGGGCGGTGATCAGCCGATGAACCGCCGGAGCATCGGCGACGGTCGCTGCCCGGGCGCGGTACCGGGCCGGAAGGGACACCAGAGCAGATCGAGTCATACCGCGACTCTGCGCCCTCCGTGCCGTGCCTGTCGACCTACTTGCCCGACCTGCCACGTGCCCGACCCGCCCGGAGCGTGCGTCGGTACGCGGGCGGGCCGGCGGAGTGCGAGCCGGCCGGCAGCGACGGCACCAGCGTCGCCGCCACCATGGGGAACGCCACCGCGAGGGCGTACGCCCACCCGTACCCGGCCGCCCCGATCAGCGCGCCCACCGTGGGGGCGACGCACGCCGCGACGGCGTTCTGCACGGTGGTGTGCACCCCCAGGGCCCGGCCCGCCCAGGCCGGACCGGCGTACTCGGCCACGGCGGTGAACGACAGCCCGTTCGTGGACACCGTCACCACGCCCGCCGCCATCAGGGCCACCACCGCCACCCCCGACCCCGCGAACGCGCCCGCCGCGAGCACCGCCAGCACCCCGGACGCCGTCCAGGCCAGCCGCCGCATCGGGCCGACCCGGCTGCCGGCCACGTCCGACCAGCGCCCGGCCGCCAACCGCGCGCCCGCCCCGGCCACCTGGACGCAGGCCAGCAGCGGCCCGGCCGCCGACGGCGACCACCCGCGCTCGTCCACCAGGAAGACCAGCGCGAACACCGACACCGTGAACTGCGGCACCACCAGCAGCGTCGCCGCACCGTGCAGCCGCCACAACACCGGTGTCCGGTACGGGTTCTCCGCCCGCACACCGGCCCGGCCGCCGCCCCGCGCCGGATCCCGCACCGCCACGGCCACCAGCAGCGCCGCCCCCACGCTCAGCCCGCCCAGCACCGCCAGCGCCGTCGCCCGGCCGTGCACCGCGAGCGGCGGCAGCAGCAGCGCCGCCACCGCGACCCCCAGCGGCAGCGAAGTCTGCCGCAACCCCATCGCCAGCCCGCGCTCCCGCGCCGGGAACCAGCCGAGGATCAGCCGCCCGCTCGACGCGTGCGCCGACGCCCCGGCTGCGCCCGCCAGCAGGAAGCACACCCCCAGCCCGGCCGTCCCGCGTACGGTCGTCGCCCCCAGCAGCACCAGCCCGCCCAGCCCGAGCCCGGACGCCAGCACCCACCGCTCGCCAAACCGGTCCGCCGCGGCTCCCCACGCGGTGAGCGTCAGGACGAGTCCGACGGTCGGGCAGGCGGCCAGCAGACCGGCCTGCGAGAGCGTGAGCCCCTCGTCGCGCAGCGCCGGGATCAGGTACGGCAGCCCGAACTGGAACGCGCACCCGGAGGTCATCGCGAACATCCCGACGGCGAGCACGAGCCAGCGCCGCCGGTCGCCCTGTGAGTCGTCCATGCCGGGCAGCTCATCAGATGAATGAGGGATTCGGCAGAGCCGTCTGCCGGCCGGACGCCTGCGTGGTCATGGCTCACGTCCCCCGAGGCGTGGCCGGACGGCAGCATCCGCGTACACGCGGCGGCGCTGTCGGTTCCCGCCCCCGCCGGGCGTGCGGGCCCGGCGGGGGCGGAGCTCGGAAAGGGACCACCGGGGGATCGGCAGCGGCTCGGCAGCGGCTCGACCCGGAGCCGGGCGCGGGTCGCCGGGGGCTACGCCGCGCCGGGGGGCTACGCCGCCATTCGCCGCGACGGGTCGTAGGCCGCCCGCAGCCGCGCCTGCGCGGCGTCGCCCGCGCCGAGGTGGTCGAGGCCCAGCAGCGCCGCGCCCAGGACCGGCGGTGCGACGACGACGCGCGGCTCGGCGAGCGGGGCGGCCGCGGCCAGCCGGGCGGTCAGGTTGTCGAGCAACAGCGGCTGCCGGGAGGAGAGCACGCCTCCGCCGAGCACCACCGGCGTGGGCTCGTCCAGCAGGTCCAGGCGGGCCAGCGCGACGACCGCGAGCCGGGTGATCTCGTCGGCCTGCCGGTCGACCAGCTCCAGGGCGACCGTGTCCCCGGTCTCCGCGACGGCGAAGAGCACCCGGGCGATCTCGTGCAGCCGGGCCCACGGCAGGTGCCCGAGGTGGATGGCCTCGGCGACCGCACCGGTGTTCGGCAGGCCGAAGTGCTCGGCGATGGCCCGGGCGAGGGCGGTGGGCCGGCCGCGGCCGTCCTCGGCTCGGACGGCGTGCCACATGCTGCTGAGGGCGAGGCCGCTGCCGCCGCCCCAGTCGCCGGTGAGTTCGCCGAGGGCGGGGAAGCGGGCGGTGCGGCCGTCGGGGAGCAGGCCGACGCAGTTGATGCCGGCGCCGCAGACGACGGCGACGCCGCGCGGGCCGTCGGTGCCGGCCCGGAGGAGGCCGAAGGTGTCGTTGGCGACGGTGCTGGTGACGCCCCAGGGGTGGGATTCCAGGGCGGTGCGCAGGGCTTCCTCCTCCACCGGGAGATCGGCGTTGGCGAGGCAGGCGCTGACGTGGGTGGTGAGGACGCCACTGCGGAAGGAGAGGCCGGCCGCCGCGGCGGCCTCCTCGACGAGCGGGGCGAGGCCGGCGACCGCCGCCGCGCCGCCGACCTTCTGCGGGGCGAAGCCGCCGCCGCGGGCGGTGCCGCGGACGGTGCCGTCGGCGCCGATGAGGGCGACGTCGGTCTTGGAGTTGCCGGCGTCGATGGCGAGTACGCCGGGCAGGAGTGGTTCGGGCTGGTGGGTCATCTGGTCCCCGCGGCTCGTACGTGGCCCGGCCGTTGTCCCCGGCCGGGGATGGTCGGTCTCCTCGCGGCCCGGCCCGCCGGCGCCGACGGACGCGCGGCGGGCCGGACGCGGTGGGCGGGTCACGCCCAGGCGAGGTGCTCGCGGTTGTGGGCGAGCAGCCGGTCCGTGAGCTGGTCGGCGAGTTCGATCTGGCCGACCAGCGGGTGGGCGAGCAGGGCGTCGAAGACGCGGTCGCGGCCGCCGTGCAGGGCGGCGTCGAGGGCGAGGTGCTCGTAGGCGGTGACGCCCGCGATCAGGCCGGCGTAGAGCGGTTCGACGGGCCGCTGCGGCAGCGGGCGCACGCCGGCGGCGTCGACCTCGGCCGGGACCTCGATGACCGCGTCGTCGGGCAGGAACGGCAGCACGCCGTCGTTCCTCGTGTTCACCACCTGGACGGACGTGCTGCCGCCCGTCCCCAGCAGCGCGGCGATGAGCTGGACCGCGGCCTCGGAGTAGAACGCACCGCCGCGCTTGCCGAGCAGCTCCGGCTTGGTGTCCAGGGCGGGGTCGGCGTACAGCTCCAGCAGCTGCCGCTCGATCTCGGCGACCTCCGCGGCCCGCGAGCCCTTGGCCTTCAGTTCCTCGACCACCAGGTCGTGCTGGTAGAAGTACCGCAGGTAGTACGAGGGGACGACGCCGAGCCGCTCGATGACGCGCTGCGGCAGGCGCAGGTCCTCGGCGATCTCCTTGCCGAAGCCGGAGAGCAGCTCCGGCAGCACCTCGCGCCCGCCCGCCGCGCCGGGTGCGTCGAGCAGGGTGACGCCGCGCTCCCAGGTGAGGTGGTTGAGGCCGACGTGGTCGAGCCGGACCAGCTCGGGGTCGACGCCGAGGTGCCCCGCGAACCGCCGCTGGAACCCGATGGCGACGTTGCAGAGCCCGACGGCCTTGTGGCCCGCGGCCTGCAGGGCGCGGGTGACGATGCCGACCGGGTTGGTGAAGTCGACGATCCAGGCGTCGGGGTTGGTGCGGCGGACCTTCTCGGCGATGTCGAGCACCACCGGGACGGTGCGCAGTGCCTTGGCGAGGCCGCCCGCGCCGGTGGTCTCCTGGCCGACGCAGCCGCACTCCAGCGGCCAGGTCTCGTCCTGGTTGCGGGCGGCCTGGCCGCCGACCCGCAGTTGCAGCAGCACCGCGTCGGCGTCGGCGACGCCGGCCCCGACGTCGGTCGTCGTCGACACGACCGCGCCGTGCCCCTGCTTGGCGAAGATCCGCCGGGCCAGCCCGCCGATCAGTTCCAGCCGGTCGGCGGCCGGGTCGACGAGCACCAGCTCGCCGATCGGCAGGGTGTCCCGCAGCCGGGCGAAGCCGTCGATCAGCTCCGGGGTGTACGTCGAACCGCCGCCTACGATGGCCAGCTTGAGTGCGGACATCAGCCCTTGACCCCTGTCAGTGTCACGCCTTCGATGAAGGCCTTCTGTGCGAAGAAGAAGAGGATGATCACCGGCGCCATCACCAGCAGGGTGGCGGCCATGGTGAGGTTCCAGTTGGTGTGGTGGGCGCCCTTGAAGGACTCCAGGCCGTAGGAGAGCGTCCAGGCGCCCGGGTTCTCACTGGCGTAGATCTGCGGGCCGAAGTAGTCGTTCCAGGCGTAGAAGAACTGGAACAGGGCGACGGCGGCGATGGCCGGCCTGGCCATCGGCAGCACGACCCTCACCAGGGTGCGGAGGTCGCCGCAGCCGTCGATCCGGGCGGCCTCGATGTACTCCTTGGGGATGGTCAGCAGGAACTGGCGCAGCAGGAAGATCGAGAACGCGTCGCCGAAGGCCATCGGGATGATCAGTGGCCAGAGCGAGCCGGTGAGGTGCATCTGCTTCGACCAGAACAGGTACATCGGGATGACGGTGACCTGCGGCGGCAGCATCATCATCGCGATGACGGCCATCAGCGCCAGATTGCGGCCCCGGAAGCGGAACTTGGCGAGCGCGTAGGCCACCGGGAGGCTGGAGACGACGGTCAGCACGGTGCCGAGGCCGGCGTACAGCAGCGTGTTGCGCCACCAGGTGAGGAACCCGGGAGTGTCCCAGACCTTGGCGTAGTTGCCCCACTCCCAGGAGGCGGGCCAGTAGTCGGTGGTGAGGGCCTGGTTGTCCGTCATCACCGAGGTGAGGAAGGCGAAGACGAACGGCAGCAGGAAGAACAGCGTGGCGGCGATGGCCAGCGAGTGGACGGCCACCCAGTTGAGTGCGGCCCGCCGGCGGGCGGCCCGGGCGGCGGGGCTGCCGGGCCGGCCGGAGCCGGAGGTGCCGGACGTGCCCGCGGGGGCCTTGGTGAGCGTGGTGCTGAGAGTCATGATCGTGTCCTCACTGGTCCGCTAGTCGTCGCTCGCCATGAAGCCGGACTTGCGGCGCAGCAGGAGCGAGGTGACGGCCATCGAGATGGCGAACAGCACCAGGGCGACGACGCAGGCCGCGCCGTAGTTGAAGCGCTGGAAGCCGAGGTTGTAGACCATCTGCGGCAGGGTCCAGGTGGAGCCCTGGGGGAAGCCGGGCTCGAACTGCTGACCGGAGTTGCCCGCGATGCCGCCGGCGACCTTCCCGGCGACGATCGCCTGGGTGTAGTACTGCATGGTCTGGATGACCCCGGTGACCACCGCGAACATGATGATCGGCGAGATGTTCGGCAGGGTGACGTACCGGAACCGCTGGAGCGGGCCGGCACCGTCGAGTTCGGCCGCCTCGTACTGCTCCCTCGGGACGTCCAGCAGGGACGCCATGAAGATGACCATCAGGTCGCCGATGCCCCACATGGCGAGCATGGTGAGCGCGGGCTTGGACCAGGTGGGGTCGGCGAACCAGCCGGGCTGGGGCAGACCGATCTCCCCGAGGAAGTGGTTCACCGGACCGGTGCCGGGGTTGAGCAGGAAGGCGAAGGAGACGGTGGCGGCCACCGGCGGTGCCAGGTAGGGCAGGTAGAACGCGGTGCGGAAGAAGCCGGCGCCGGTCTTGACCTTGGTGATGAGCAGCCCGATGCCGAGGCCGAACGTCACCCGCAGCGCCACCATGACGACGACGAGCCAGAGCGTGTTGCGCAGGCCCTGCCAGAAGGACGGGTAGTCGTTGAAGACGTAGTCCCAGTTCTTCAGCCCGTTGAAGGTGGGGGCCGTGAAGCCGTTGTACTTCATCAGGGAGAAGTAGGCGGTGGAGATCAGCGGGTACAGGAAGAAGACGCCGAAGCCGATCAGCCAGGGGGAGAGGAAGGCGAGGGTGCGGGCCGCCTCCCGGCGGCGCTTCCGGCGCAGCAGGTGCTGCGTGGAGGGCGCCGCCGGGTCGGTCGATCCGGTGCCCTTGCGGGTGCCGAACGCGAGTGACATGGGAGCTCCGTGGTGCCCTGGCTACTTGGCCTGGGCGATGGCGGCGTCGATCTCCTTGGCGGTGGCCGCGAGGCCGCCCGCGAGATCCTTCTGCTGGCCGGACTCGTAGGCGTAGCCGAGGTTCTGCAGCGAGACGATGTAGGCGCCGCCGTTGACGCTCGCCGGGGTGGTGCCCGAGTCCGCGTTCTTGGCGATGTCCAGGAACGTCTTGAAGTTCGCGTCGCTGATCAGCTTCGGCGAGTTGAGCGCCTCGAAGGTGCTCGGCACGTTGTGGATCGCGTTGGCGAAGCCGACCACCGCGTCGGTGTCGGTGGTCAGGTACTTGACCAGCTCCCAGGCGGCGGCCTGCTTCTTGCTGCTGCTGGCGATGCCGACGATGGTGCCGGTCTGGTAGCCGCGGCCCCAGGTGGCGGCCTGGTCGTCCGGCACCGGGAACGGTGCGGTGGCCCACTCGAAGTCGGGCTTGTTCTCGGCGAGCGAGGCGGTGCGCCACTCACCGTCGATGGCCATCGCGACCTGGCCGGTGTGGAAGGGGTTCTTGGCGCTGAACTCCTCGCCGAAGGCGGAGCGGAACTTGTCCAGCTTGTCGTAGCCGCCGAGCTTGTCGACCAGGCCCTTCTGCCAGGTCAGCATGGAGGCGACCTTGGGGTCGGTGGCGAGGCTCGACTTGCCGGAGCCGTCGAAGTAGGCGGGGCCGTACTGGCCGAGGAAGTGCTCGGTGGTGGACTCGTAGCCGTGGTAGAGCGGCATGAAGCCGAGCTGCTTGTAGCCGTCGCCGTCGGCGATGGTCAGCTTGGCGGCGGCGTCGGCGAACTCGCTGAAGGTCTTCGGCGGGCTGGTGATGCCGGCGGCGGCGAAGGCGGCCTTGTTGTAGTACAGGCCGAAGGCGTCGCCGAGCAGCGGCAGGGAGCACTGGTTGCCCTGGTACTGCGTGTAGTTGAGCATGGCTGCCGGGAAGGTCTTCGCGGCGTCGATCTTGTCCTTCTCCAGGAAGGGTTTGAGGTCGGCGAAGGCCTTGGTCGAGCAGAACATGCCGACGTTGTTGGTGGTGAAGGAGGAGACCACGTCCGGGGCGTCGGCGCCGCCGGCCCGCAGGGCCTGGTTCACCTTGTCGTCGGCGATGTTGCCGACGGCCTTGACGTGGATGTTCGGGTGGGCCTTCTCGAAGGCGGCGATGTTGTCGTTGATCGCCTTCACCTCGGAGTCCTGGCTCCAGCCGTGCCAGAAGGTGATGGTGACGTCCTTGCCGCTCGCCGAGTCGTCGTTGCCGCCGGCGTCGTTGGTGCCGGTGCAGGCGGTGGCGAGCAGGGCCAGGACGGCGCTGCCGGTGACGGCGGCGAGCGTGCGGCGGCCTCTGCGGGAGGTGGTGGAGAGCACTTCGAGGTCCTCCTGGGGGTGCGCGGGCAGGCGTCATTGCCTCTGGTCCCGCGTTGGGGGTTGGGGGAGAGGTGTCAGGTGCGGTGCGGCGGGTGGTGCGCGGGGAGCGTCAGTGGGTGGAGAAGACCGCCTCGCGGGCGGCGGCCAGCGCGCGTTGCAGCGCGCCGGTCAGGACGGGCGAACCGGGCAGGGCACTGCTGCGGACTTCCGGCCGGGCGATCGAGATCTTGGCCAGCTCCTCCTCGACGAGTGCGCGCAGCCGTTCGCCGCCCGCACTCGGCACGCCGCCGGAGACCACCACGAGCTGGGGGTCGACGACGGCGACGATGACGGCCAGCCCGACGGCGAGCCGGCCGGCCAGCGCGGCGAGGAACTCGTCGCCGGCGCCCGGGGTCGCCAGGGCCCTCGCGAGCGACTCCTCCGCGGTGGGCGCGCCGAGCCCGTACTCCCGGGCCAGGGCGCGGACGGCGGGTGCGCCGACCAGCTCCTGGAACCCGCCCGAGTTGCGGCGGCGCACGTCCCGTACGACCGGTGAGCCGGGCACCGGCATGTAGCCGACCTCCCCGGCGCCGCCGGTGAAGCCGCGGTGCAGCCGGCCGGCGATCACGATCGCGGCGCCGGTGCCCTCTCCGGCCCAGAGCAGGACGAAGTCCTCGAACCCGCGCGCGGCGCCGGAGGCCTGCTCGGCGACGGCGGCGAGGTTCACGTCGTTCTCGATCGACACCGGGGCGCCGACCGCCTCCGAGAGCTCCTGCACCAGCCGCGGCGAGTGCCAGCCGGGCAGGTGGGAGGCGTAGCGGAGCTTGCCGGTGACCGGGTCGGGCGCGCCGCCGACGCCGATCGCCACGGTGTGCAGGCTGCCCTCGGGGAGCCCGGCGGCGCGGACGGTCTCGGCGACCGCGGCGGCGACCCGGGCGACGGTTTCGGCGGCCGGCCAGCCCTTGGTGAGGGCGACGTGCTCGGCCAGCGTGGTGCCGGTGATGTCGGCGACGGCGACCCGGACGTGGCTGGTGGTGACGTCCAGTCCGGCGACGTGGCCGGCTGCCGGATTCACCTGGTACAGCTGCGCGTTGGGGCCCGGGCCGCCTGCGGTGGTGCCGACCGGCAGGACCAGCCCGGCCGCCTCCAGGCGGGCCAGCAGCTGGGACGCGGTGGGCTTGGAGAGCCCGGTCAGGGTGCCGATCTGGGTGCGGGAGAGCGGGCCGTTCTCCAGCAGCAGTTCGAGGGCGGCGCGGTCGTTGATGGCCCGCAGCAGGCTGGGGGTGCCGGCGAGGGGGGCCTTGGCGGTCGTCTTGGTCACGCGAAGATCCTCCTCTTCCTGCAGGTGGTGGCCGTCGCCGGGTGGGGCGCCGGCGGCCGCCGGGCCCGCCCGGCGCGAACTGTTAGGAAACTTTCCAGTCGCTTGAGACAGGACCGTACGGTCCTCGTCAGGAGGGTGTCAATGGTCGTCACGGCGGTGGATGCCGACTCGTTACCGGGCGGAACGAAGCCCCGCCCCCCGGGTGTCCGGGAGGCGGGGCTTTCATCCGTTTTAGGGTTGCTTCCCCGGCGGTCGGGGTGACCCGGGAGCGGCCGCCAGGGCGACTCGGCCCCGGCGTCAGGGCGACTCGGGCCGGCCGTCAGGGCGACTCGGGCCGGCCGTCAGGCGACTCGGCCCGGCGGCCGGCGCGGTTCCGCCCCGGCGTCAGGGCGACTTGACGCCGGCGTCGTCGGCCGGCCTGACCGGTGCCGGTATCGGCGCCGTCGCCAGGTAGCGGGGCGAGGCCGGGTCGGCCAGCGCGGACGGCGGGGCGGCGTCGGTGGGTGCGGGCGCCGTGGCCGTCGTCAGGACCACCGCCGCCGCGGCCGTCCCGGCGGCCGTGCCCGCGGCGGCGCCGGCCGGCACGACCTCCTCCTTGACCTTGATCCCGGCCAGGTCGAACGCGGCCTTCAGCCGCTGCCGCAGCGCCCGCGCCACCGTCAGCGACTTGCCCGGCGCCGTCCGGGCCTCGACCCGCAGCACCACCGAGTCCGCCGCCACCGACTCCACGCCCAGGATCGACACGGGCGCCCAGACCAGCTCGTCGAACGGCGCCTCCTTGGCGAGCGTCTCCGCCGTCTCCTTGATCAGCGCCTCGACCCGGACGAGGTCCTCCTTGTAGCCGATCTGGACGTCCACCGAGGCGGTCGACCAGCCCTGGCTCATGTTGGCGATCCGCTTCACCTCGCCGTTGCGGATGTACCAGATCTCGCCGTTGGCCCCGCGCAGCTTGGTCACCCGCAGGCCGACCTCCAGCACCGTCCCGGTGGCCACCCCGGTGTCGATCTCGTCGCCCACGCCGTACTGGTCCTCCATGATCATGAAGACCCCGGAGAGGAAGTCGGTGACCAGGTTTCGGGCGCCGAAACCGATCGCCACACCGGCCACACCGGCGCTCGCCAGCAGCGGGGCCAGGTTCACCCCGAGCGCCGCGAGCACCATCAGCGCGGCCGTGCCCAGGATGGTGAACGACGCGACGCTGCGCAGCACCGAGCCGATCGCCTCCGAGCGCTGCTGGCGCCGCTCGGGGTTGACCACGCCGGTGTTGGCCAGCAGCCCGCCGAGCCGGCCGGGCTCGTCCTCGCTCTCGTGCGGCCTGGTCATCCGCGCTATCAGCTGGGTGATCAGCTTGCGCACCACGGCCCGAAGCACCAGCGCCAGCACGATGATGAAGACGATCCGCACACCGCCGGCCAGCCACTCCTGCCAGTGCGAGTCGAACCAGCCGGCCGCCTGCCTGGTGGTGTCGCTGACCTCCTGCGCGCTGGTCGGGATTCTGAGGTCGAGCTGGGGCACTCCGGGGGCCGTCGGGCTCGGGGACGGGCTCGGGGGCGCGGCCGAGCCCGACGTGGCCGGGAGTGTCGTCGTGGTCGTGAGCGTCGTGGACGCGTCGGCGAGGAGGCCGGCGGCACCGGACCAGAACACGTGCGGGACCTTCCTGCAGGGGGTGTGGCACAGCCCGCCGGCGCGGAAGCATGCCCCTGGCCTGCGGACCGTCCGCCCCAGCCTATCGGCCGCCGGACCACCCGCCGGACACGCAGGGGAGCCCCCGGGCCGGCGGGGAGGCGCCGCCGCCGGGCGTGCGGAAACCGTCCGGACGCCCCGTCAACGACCCGGCACGCCCCCGCTCCGCCCCCGAACCGCCTGCGCGTCGCCCCCGGCAAACGCCCCCGACCGGCGCCGCACCGCCCGCCGCTCCGGCTGCTCCGACCGGCCGAGCCGTCCCCCGGAAGGGCACCCGGGTGCAACCCGTCCGACGCCCGGGCATACCGGGTATGACAGAAACCACACCCGGAGTTCATCCCCGGTCCGTTACACAGGAGTGGTGGCGCCGTACAAAGGCGTAAGGCGACACTGGGGGAGATCACGCACCCGTTGCGTGGTCCAACCGCTCGTCCCGGCGCGAGCCACGCGCCGCAGGCGTCCAAGGAGGCATCCGTGCCGCATGTCCTGGTCCTCAACGCGTCCTACGAGCCACTCGGCGTCGTATCGATGCGCCGCGCACTCATCCTGGTCCTCAACCACAAGGCGGTCAGCCTGGAGGATTCGGGAGTCACTCTGCACAGCGCCACCAGCGCCCTTCCGGCGCCGTCCGTCGTCCGTCTGACCCGCTTCGTCCGGGTCCCGTTCTGCGGGCCCGTCCCGCTCACCCGCCGGGCGCTGTTCGCCCGTGACCACGGCCGTTGCGTCTACTGCGGGGCCGCCGCCACCAGCGTCGACCACGTCATCCCGCGCAGCCGCGGCGGCCAGCACCGGTGGGACAACGTGGTGGCAGCCTGCCGCCGCTGCAACCACACCAAGGCCGACCGCCACCTGACCGAGCTCGGCTGGCGGATGAAGCGCCCACCGGCCCCGCCGAGCGGCCTGGCCTGGCGCATCATCGGCACCGGGATCAGGGACCCGCGCTGGCGGCCCTACCTGGAGCCGTACGGCGGCGGCGACCTGCTGCGCGCCCCGCAGTGGGGCGAGTACGAACATCACGACCATACCGAGGCCGGGCACACGGTGCCGCTCGGCCGGGCGCACGCCGCCCACCCAGCCCCCGTCCGCCGCGGTGAGCAGCCCGAACCGCTCTCCGCCTGACCCCGCTCCACAAGGGCTTGCCCGTCATCACCATCGGTACGCCTCATGGGCCGCCGCGCACCCCGCCCCGGGGAGCGCGGCGGCCCGCCGTTCGTGGCCGGCCCGCCCGCCCCGGGACGTGGTGCCCCGGGCGTCGCCGGGGCCCGCCCGCCGCCGAGCGACGGGGCGTTACGGCTTCGGCGGCGTCGTGCCCGGAGCGGCCGGTGCGGTCGGCGGGGTGGCCGGGGCCGTGGCGGGCGGCGTGGACGGGGTGACCGGCGGCGGGGTCTGCCCGGCCGGCGGGGCCGCCGGGGTGACGGCGTACAGCTCGACGCCCCAGAGCGAGTAGCCGTACTTGGTGGCCCGGGCCACGCCCTGCACCCGCACGAACTTCGCCCCCGGCGCGTCGAAGCGCACCGTCTCGTTGCCGCCCTTGCCGTCCTCCACCGTCGCCACGGTGGTCCAGCCGACGCCGTCCGCCGAGGTCTGGATCTTGTACGCGGAGGCGTACGCCGCCTGCCAGTGCAGCACCGCCGACCCCAGGTGGGCGGCCTGCGGCAGCTCCAGCCGGACCCAGGCGTCGTCCTTCGCCGGCGAGGACCAGCGGGTCTTCGGGTCGCCGTCGGCCACCGCCGAGGCGGGGAAGTTCGCCGTCTCGTCGGCCGAGGAGGTCGCCTGTGCGGTGGTGGCCAGGTCCGGCCCGCCGGTCGGCGGCACCACGTGCACCTGGAGCACCTGCCGGACGGTGGCCGACCCGGCCACGAACAGCACCGGCACCTGGTACGTCCCGGACGGCGTGTCCGGAGCGGCGCTGACCAGCAGCGGAACGCCGACCCGGCCGCCGCGCGGCACGTTCACCCCGGACACCGGGGCCACGGTCAGGCCCTTGGCGACGGCCGGCACCTCGGTGCGCAGCTCGCCGTTCACCCCCTCCGGGCGGCCCGCCTCGATCATCGCCCGGGCCTGCACCGGTGCGGTCGCTCCGGTCACCACGTCCACCGCCGCGTCGGCCAGGCTGAGCCGGGCCGCCGGGACGTCCGCGTACCAGGGGATCACCTGGTTGACCACCGGCGGCTCCCCGCCCGGCTTCCAGGCCAGCCGGAACGCGTCCGCGCTCTGGCCGCCGGCCGGCAGCTCGTTGTAGCCGGGCTGGACGGTGCCGATCTCCACCCAGGTGCCGTCCCCGCGGCGCAGCGCGACGGTGGCGGACGCCCGCACGTTCGGGTCGGTGAGGATGGTCAGCCGGTCCAGCGGCCGGGCCGCGCCCAGTTCGACGGTGAGCGGCTCGTCCGAGGCGGTCGGCGCGGTGGCCGCCCGGTAGGCGGTGTCCGGGTTGCCGTCCAGCACGGCGGTGGCCGAGGCGCCGGGCAGCGCGGCCGGACCGCCGGTGACGCTGGCCGGGGCCTCGTCGGGCGCGGTCACGGTGAACTCACGCACCGCCACCGCGGTCTTCTGCGCGGCGGTGGCGCGCAGCCGCACCCCGCGGACCACCGTCCCGGCGGGCAGCTGGGCGGTGACGCTCTTCTGGTTCCTCACCTGCGTCAGCTGCTTCCAGCCGCCCTCGCCGGTGGTGTACTCCAGCACGCCGTCGCGGATGTAGTCGTCCACCGCGGTCCCGCCGTCCGGGCCGCTGCCCCAGGAGCCCATCAGCACGGTGACGCTGCCGACCGGGCGGCCGCCGCCGAGGTCCAGGCCGACCGAGTCGCCCGGCTGCGGCGGCGCCGAGCTCCAGTAGAAGGTGTCGGCCACGCCGTCGGTCATCAGCGCCGGCAGGTGGTCGTGCGCGGTGCCGAGCGTGCTGGTCGCGGTGATCCCGCCGCCGACCACGCCGGCCCAGTTGTCGGCGGCCCGGACGGCGCGCTCCAGGAACGGGCCGAGCACGCCCGCGCCGACCGTCGCCGGGCTCTGGCCCAGCTGCTCGCGCAGCTTGTTCAGCTCCACCCGGGCCTTCCAGGCGGCCGCGCCGTCACCGCCGCGCTGCGCCAGCAGCATGTCCAGCGCGGCCTGGCCGGCGAGGCCGTAGTCGCGCAGCGGTGCCAGCCAGGGGCCGGCCTCGGCGGCCAGCGGCGCGGTGGCCGGGGTCGCGGCCAGGGTCTGCTGCGCGGCGGCCATCGCGGCGAAGGCGTCGCGCAGCGGGCCCGCCGCCTCTATCAGCTTGGCGAGGTCCGGCGCGGCCCCCGCGTTCGGCTCGGCGGTCGCCCAGAACCGCTCCAGCAGCGGGGCGATGTAGCCGGACTCCTGCTTGGACAGCGGCGAGGAGGAGCTGTTGCCGGCGAGCGCCGTGACGGCCGACAGCGCCGCCCCGGCCGGGGTGGTCGCCGCGCCGGTCGGACCGGCCAGCGACCGCAGCGCGGCCTGCCAGGACTCCTCCGGCTTGTACGCGGCGGGGTTCCAGGCGAAGTCTCCGGCGGTGGACAGCGCGATCCGGGAGGCGACGGGCTGCTGCATCGCGCCGGTCAGCATGACGGCCGACCTGGTGGCGACCTCCGCGTCCCGCCCGGTGTAGGCGCCGAGGAAGAGCCGGTCCGGGTCGGCGTCGTTGACCGGGTAGTTGTCCATGGTGACCAGCGGATGCCCGTACAGGCTGCCGGTGTCGGCGGTCTGAGCGCCCGTGATCTTCTCCGGGATCACGCCGACCCCGCTCCACGCCACCTGCACGCCCTCCGGCAGTGCCGCCGCCAGGGCCTTGCGGTACGGCGTGCTGCCCTGCTGGTGGTACTCGGTCGGCACCACGGAGAGCGGGGCCAGTCCCGGGTTCCTGGCGATCAGCCGGTCGTGCACCTTGGAGACCAGCTCGGCCTGCGCCTTGGCGGCGGCGGCCGGCCCGGTGCCGTACTTGGACCGGTCCTCGCTGCAGTGCCACTCGTCGTAGGAGACGTCCAGGAACTGCAGCTGGAACGCGGTGAAGCCGAGCTTGCGCAGCCCGTCCAGCTTGGCCACCAGCGCGTCCGCGTCCTTGGCCGAGCTGAAGCAGAGCGACTGCCCCGGGTCGATCGCGTACCCGAGCCCCACGTGGTTCTTCCGGGCCCGGGCGGCCAGCGCCTTCAGCTCCTCGGCCCGTGCCTGCGGGTAGCCGTCCCGCCAGCGGGAGAGCCGGTACGGGTCGTCGCCCGGTGCGTACAGGTAGAAGTTCTGCTTCGACCGGCCGAGGAAGTCCAGCTGGTCGAGCCGCTGCTGCTGGCTCCACGGCGTGCCGTAGAACGCCTCCGCGGTGCCGCGCACCGGGGCGCCCGACGGCCAGTCGCGCAGCGTGATCCCCGGCAGCCCCAGGCCCGCCGCGCCCGGCGCCTGCCCCTGGCCGGCCGGCACCGCGGCCAGCAGCTGGCGCAGCGACTGCGCCGCGTAGAACGTGCCCGCCGCGTCCGTCCCGGCCAGCACCACCACGCCGTACGTCCCGCCGCCCTGCGCCGGCAGCTGGCCCGCCGACAGCACGTAGCCGCCGGCCGGCATCCCGGCGGTGGACGGCGCGGCACCGTCCTTGCCGCCCGCGGCCGCGGTCAGCTCCCGCAGCACCCGGTCCACCTCGCCGCCCGCCCCCTCGGCGGGCCCGCCGATGTAGACCACCAACGACCCGGCGGCCGGCGTTCCGGCGTCCTCCTGCGGCGTCACCGACGTCGCCCCCGCCACGCCCAGCACCTCGTGGACGGCGTCCACCGCCCCGAGGTCCGCCTTCGGCGCGGGCACCAGTGTGACGGCGGAGGGCACCGCGACCGGCTTCCCGGCCACGCTCTGCTCCTGAGGCCGCGGGAACACCTGAGGGTTGGTGACACTCCCCAGCGGCGTCTGCGTCGCCGTGCTCACCACGTCCGGCCCAGGGCCGTACGCGTACGCCACCGGCCCGCTCACCAGCAGCCCGCCGACCACCGCGGCCGCCGACAGCGTCGCCGCGATCTGCAGCGTCCTGCGGCTGGGCGCCCCCGGCCGCTCGGCCAGCGCCCGCTCCGCCCGCACCGAGGCGAGCAGCGGCTGCGTCCCCTTGAGGTCGGCGATCAGCCGGTCGGCGGTCCTGGGGGCCAGTTGACGGCACGTCCGCGCCGTCAGCTGACGCGCCGCGATCGCGGCCGGGTGGTACAACACGTCACGCAGCGCCGGGCTCTGCTCCAACTGCTGCCGCAACCGACGCCCTGCAGCGACGGACACTCGGGCTTGCACAGGAGCCTCCTCGCCAGGCAACGACCACATCGCGCCAAAGCCCACCAGTTGGCCCAGCCGGTGTCAACGCCGTCGACGGCTATGACTAGTTTGTCCGTTTTATTGCCGACTGAGGCCGCCACTCCCTATTCACGCGGCGGCCACCTGGTCACCACCGGGACACCCGTCGTTCCGCCGTGGCCGCACACCCGGTACGAGGCCCGAAGCGCTCCCGCCGTGCCGGTCCGGCGTCCCGGCCGTCCGCTGCCCCGCACCCCGCGGAGCCGTGGACCCGCACGCCGCCGCCCTCCTGATCCCGTACCGGTCCGCGTCGCAGCCCCGCCGCCGGCCGCGCGCCCGGCCGCCCGTTCACCGTGTGTCGCGCGGGGTCACCGGGCCGTTACGCGGGTAGGACTGTGGCTGTTCTGACCGGGCTTTCCCGAGACATCGCAGGAGCCGCGAGTGGCCGCTTATCTCGACCGTGACGGAGCCGACGGCCTGGAGGTGCCCGCGCAGGACGCGCCGGCCCCTCCGGCCGAGCTGGTGGCGTTGGCACAGGCGTACGGGGTGGACCAGGCGTATCAGCCGGGGGCACGGACGCTGGTGGCGGTGCTGGGTGCGTTGGGGGTGGAGGCGGGGACGCCGGAGGCGGCGCGGGAGGCGCTGGAGCGTCACCGGGCCGGGCAGCGGGCGCGGTTGCTGCCGCCGTGCGTCGTCGTCCGGCAGGGGCGCAGGACGGCGCTGGACGCGCCGGCCGACGTGCGGCTGAGCGTCGAGCTGGAGGACGGCGGGGTCTGGGAGCTGCCGCGCGGGCACTCGCACTGGCTGCCGGCCGATCTGCCGTTGGGGCGGCACACCCTGAAAGCGGAGACAGCGGAGAAGGTGCAGCGCGCACACCTGATCGTCGCACCCGAGCGGCTGCCGCAGCTGCCCGGCCGCAGCTGGGGCTTCCTCGCACAGCTGTACTCCGTCCTGTCCGACCGCTCCTGGGGCATGGGCGACCTCGGCGACCTCGCCGAGCTGGCCCAGTGGGCCGGAGCGGGCCTCGGTGCCGGGTTCGTGCAGATCAACCCGCTCCACGCCGCCCTCCCCTCGACGCCCTCCGACCCGTCCCCCTACCGCCCCTCCTCCCGCCGCTTCGCCGACCCCGTCCACCTGCGGGTCGAAGCGGTGCCCGAGTACGCGTACCTGACGGGCGAGCAGCGCGCGGAGGCCGAGGAGCTGGGCCGCCGGGCCGCGCGGCTGCGTGCCGAGGTGCTGGGCCACGACGGCCTGATCGACCGGGACGCGGTCTGGGCACTGAAGCGCCGCGCCCTGGAACTGCTGCAGGAGGTGCCGCGCGGCGCGGGCCGCCAGGCCGCGTACGACGCCTATCGGGAGCGGGAGGGCGAGTGGCTGGAGCGGTACGCCCTCTGGAACGCTCTCGCCGAGACGCACGGCGCCGACTGGCACGCCTGGCCGAAGGGGCTGCGCCACCCGGGGAGCCCGCACGTCACCCTCGCCGCCGAGGAGCACCGGGAGGCGGTCGAGTTCCACCGCTGGCTCGCCTGGCAGCTGGACCAGCAGCTCGCCCACGCCCAGCAGGCGGCCCGTACGGCCGGCATGCCGGTCGGCCTGATCCACGACCTCGCGGTCGGCGCGCACCCGGACGGCGCCGACGCCTGGGCGCTCCAGGACGTCCTCGCCACCGGGATCTCGGTCGGCGCCCCGCCGGACGCCTTCAACGCCCACGGCCAGGACTGGGGCCTGCCGCCCTGGCGTCCGGACGCGCTCGCCGCGGCCGGGTACGCCCCGTACGCCGAGCTGCTCCGGTCGGCCGCCCGGCACGCGGGGGCGATCAGGATCGACCACGTGATGGGCCTGTTCCGGCTCTGGTGGGTGCCGGAGGGCCATGCGCCGACCGAGGGCGCGTACGTGCGCTACGACGCGGAGGCGATGCTCGGCGTGCTGGCCCTGGAGGCGCACCGGGCGGGGACGGCGGTGATCGGCGAGGACCTGGGCACGGTGGAGCCGGGCGTCCGCGAGGAGCTGGCGGCGCGCGGCATCCTCGGTACGTCCGTGCTCTGGTTCGAGCGGGACTGGCAGGCCAAGGGTGAGATCCTCGCGCCGGAGCGGTGGCGGCCGGGCAGTCTGGCCACCCTGACCACCCATGACCTGCCGAGTACGGCGGCCCGGCTCTCCGGCGAGCACGTCGAGCTGCGGCACCGGCTCGGTCTGCTGGCGCGCTCGCTCGGCGAGGAGCAGGCGGAGGCGGCGGCCGACCGGGCCGACTGGCGGGCCGAGCTGGCCCGGCTGGGTCTGCTGGCCGAGGGCGAGCCGCTCTCCGCGCAGGCGCTGTACCGGTTCCTGCGGGCCACCCCGGCCGAGCTGGTGGGCGTCTGGCTGCCGGATCTGGTGGGCGATCCGCGCCCGCAGAACCTGCCCGGCACCTGGGACCAGTACCCGAACTGGCGGCTGCCGGTCGCCGACGGCGCGGGGGACCCGGTGACGCTGGACGGGATCGCCGCGGACCCGGCGGCGACGACGCTCGCCGCCGTGCTGGGGCAGCGTCCCGCGGGAGCAGCCCGAAAGGCCGACCCCGCCGCGCGCGGTGACGTAAGCGGCGGGTAAGTTGGGCGACGTGGACAAGAGGAACGCTTTGCGAGCCGGTGCGGTCACCGCAACGGTCACGCTGATGATGCTGCTGTCGTCGCCCGCCATGGCCCTCACCCCGGACGACGGCGACGACCCGGGAGCCGGCCTGAGCGTCGCCCAGGTCCTCGGCCTGTACGTTTTCATCCCGATCGCGTCGTTCGTGATCATCGCCGCCCTGGCCGCGATGCCGTACGGCAGCAAGGGCGGCAAGAAGTAGCCGAGGGGGCTCTCTCCACCCACCCCGTACATCGCCCGAGGGGGCGCCGGACACCGTCCGGCGCCCCCTCGGGCGTTTCTCCGTGCCCAGCGGGCACGGGTACCGGGGGCCGCAGGCGGACCCGCGACCCCCGGCGGTGCGTCAGTGCCCCAGCTCCCGGGCGCCCGCCGCGCGGTCGGCCACCTGGGCCTTCAGCGCGCGCTCGATCCCGGCCCGCGCCTCGATGACCTGCCGCCGCAGCGCCGGCGCCGGCTCGGCCGAGGCCAGCCAGGCGTCGGTGGCGTCCAGCGTGGCCTGCTCGACCTGGACGGCCGGGTACAGGCCGACGATGATCTGCTGCGAGATCTCGTGGCTGCGGGTCTCCCAGATGCCCTTGACGGCCGCGAAGTACTTCGCGGTGAACGGCGCCAGCAGCTCACGCTGGTCGGCCTGCTGGAAGCCGGCGATCACGGCCTCCTGGACGTAGTTGGTGAGCTTGTCCGACTCCACCACGGAGGCCCAGGCCTCCGCCTTGGCCTCGGCGGTCGGCCGGGCGGCGCGGCAGGTGGCGGCGTGCTCCTGGCCGGCGGCCGTGTTGTCACGCTCCAGCTCGGCCGCGACGGCGGCCTCGTCGGCGCGGCCGGTGGCGGAGAGCCGGCCCAGCAGCGTCCAGCGCAGCTCGGTGTCGACGGCCAGGCCCTTCAGCTCGACCGAGCCGTCCAGCAGGCCGGCGAGCAGGCCGAGCTGACCGTCGGTACGGGCGACCGAGGCCAGTGCGCGGGCCCAGGCCAGCTGGTGGTCGCTGCCGGGCTCGGCGGCGCGCAGCTGCGCCTCGGCGGCCTCGGCCCAGCGGGCCAGGCCCTGCTCGCGCCAGGCAGGGTCGGCGTAGGCGTCGAGGGCGAGCTTGACCTGGCGGTGCACCGACTGGACGACGCCGATGTCGGACTCCCGGCCGAGGCCGGAGACGGCGAGCGCCAGGTAGTCGCGGGTGGCGAGCTCGCCGTCGCGGGTCATGTCCCAGGCGGAGGCCCAGCACAGGGCGCGCGGCAGCGAGTCGGTGAAGCCGCCGAGGTGCTCGGTGACGACGGCCAGCGAGTCCTCGTCCAGACGGACCTTGGCGTACGAGAGGTCGTCGTCGTTGAGCAGGATGACGGCCGGGCGGTGCCGGCCGACCAGCTGCGGGACGTCGGTGCGCGGGCCGTCGACGTCCAGCTCGATCCGGTCGGTGCGCACCAGCGAGCCGTCCGTCAGCTCGTACAGGCCGATGGCGATCCGGTGCGGGCGGAGCACCGCCTCGCCCTTGGCACCGGCCGGCAGCGCGGGGGCCTCCTGGAGGACGGCGAAGGACTCGATCTCGCCGTCGGTGTTGAGGGTGAGCGCGGGGCGCAGCACGTTGATGCCGGCCGTCTCCAGCCAGGCCTTGGACCAGGCCTTGAGGTCGCGTCCGCTGGCCTTCTCCAGGGCGCCGAGCAGGTCGCTCAGGCGGGTGTTGCCCCAGGCGTGCTGCTTGAAGTAGGCCTGCACGCCCTGGAAGAAGGCGTCCTGGCCGACGTACGCCACCAGCTGCTTGAGCACCGAGGCGCCCTTGGCGTAGGTGATGCCGTCGAAGTTGACCTGGACGTCCTCCAGGTCGTTGATGTCGGCCATGATCGGGTGGGTGGACGGCAGCTGGTCCTGCCGGTACGCCCAGGTCTTCATCTGGTTGGCGAAGGTGGTCCAGGAGTGCGGCCACTGCGAACCGGGTGCCTCGGCCTGGCAGACGGCCTCGGCGAAGGTGGCGAACGACTCGTTCAGCCAGAGGTCGTTCCACCACTCCATGGTGACGAGGTCGCCGAACCACATGTGGGCGAGCTCGTGCAGGATGGTCGCGGCCCGCGACTCGTACGCGGCGTCGGTCACCTTGGACCGGAACACGTACTGGTCGCGCAGGGTGACGGCGCCCGCGTTCTCCATCGCGCCGGCGTTGAACTCCGGGACGAACAGCTGGTCGTACTTGGCGAACGGGTACGGGTAGTCGAACTTCTCCTGGAAGTAGTCGAAACCCTGCTTGGTGACCGCGAAGATCGCCTCGGCGTCCAGGAACTCGCGCAGCGAGGGGCGGCAGTAGACGCCCAGCGGCACCTTCTGGTCGCCGTTCTCGTAGGTGTCGAAGACGCCGACGTACGGGCCGGCGACGAGCGCGGTGATGTAGGTGGAGATCCGGCCGGTCGGCTCGAACTTCCAGACCTGGGTGTCACCGTCGCCGGCCGGGGCCGGGGTGGGGGAGTTGGAGACGACGACCCAGCCCTTGGGGGCGGTCACGGTGAAGGTGAACGCGGCCTTGAGGTCGGGCTGTTCGAAGGCGGCGAAGACCCGGCGGGCGTCCGGCACCTCGAACTGGGTGTACAGGTACGTCTCGCCGTCGACCGGGTCGACGAACCGGTGAAGGCCCTCACCGGTGTTGGTGTAGGCGCAGTCGGCGACGACGCGCAGCTCGTTCTCGGCGGCCAGGTTCGGCAGCGCGATCCGGCTGTCGGCGAAGTTGGCGTTGTCGAGCCGCTCGCCGTTGAGCGTGATCTCCCGGACGCTCGGGGCGACCAGGTCGATGAAGGTGGCCGCGCCGGGGGTGCGCGCGGTGAACCGGACCACCGTGGTGGACCGGAAGGTGCCTCCCTCGCGGGCCGAGCCGAGGTCGAGCTCGATGTCGTACGCGTCCACGTGCAGGAGGTCGGCCCGGGTGCGGGCCTCCTCACGCGTCAGGTTGGTGCCGGGCACTCGCAGGACTCCTTCGTCAGGCTTGATGCCTCGCATCCTCCCATGTCCGGTCGTCCGCGCCGGGGGGAATTCCCGGGGGAACGCCACCGGGCGGGGCGGGGGCGGGCCGGTGGGCCCGCTCCCGCCCCGCCCGGCCGTGCCGACGGGTGGTCAGCCCCTCAGGGCCGGCGCGTCACTTCTTGACGAACTTGATCACCGGGCTGTCCGAGCCGGAGCTGCGGGAGAAGCCGAACAGCGAGCCGTCGGACTGCACCACGTACTCGGTGGAGCTGGCGTACATGCTGTCGGCGGCCTTGTTCTGGGTGAGGTTGCCGAGCTCGCTCACCGAGCCGTCGGCCGGCGAGAGCGTCACCAGCTTGGAGTCCTTGTTGTAGCCCATGTCCAGCACGGCGCGGATCTTGCCGTCCTTGTCGGTGCCGGAGACCAGCCGGATGCCGTCGCTGGCACTGCCGGTGGACGACCAGAGCCGCTTGCCGCTGGTCAGGTCGTAGGCGTTGATGGCCGGCTTGCTCGGGTTGGTCTGGACGTACAGCGTGGTCCCGCTCACCACGCTCTGGGTGAACGCGTCGGCCTGGCCGGAGAGGCGCAGGCTGTCGGCGCCGGGCTCCTTCACCGACATCGGGTTCATCGGCTTGTTGCTCTTGTCGAACGGCAGGATGTAGTCGCCGTTCGGGCCGCTGGTGACCAGCAGCACCAGCGGCTGGTCCGAGACGACCTTGTCGACCCGCTCGATGCTGCCGGTCAGCGGGATCGGCGCGCCGCTGGTGGTCTTGCCGGTGTCCGTGTCGACCAGGACCAGCTGGGACTTGGTGGTCGTGTTGAGGCCGTAGCAGCGGTCGCTGACCGCGATCTGGGCGCCGGCCGCCTTGCCGTAGACGCTGCAGTCCTTCTCGCGCGGCTGGAACTGCCAGGCCGGCGAGCCGTCGCTGATGTTCACCGCGCCGACCATGTTGCCGCCGATGCCGATGACCTTCTCGGTGACGCTCAGGGTGGGCGAGGACATCCGGTCCTGGCTGACCTTGGCCGTCCAGAGCAGCTTGCCGGTGCTGACGTCGACCGCGCCGACGGTGGAGCAGTCGCTGTCACCGGTGTTGAGCGCGACCGCGGCGATGTGCTTGGAGTTCACGCCGTACGAGGCGGCGCAGAACTCCTTGCTGCCGGCGGGCGGGGCGATCGTCCACAGCTCCTTGCCGTCGGCCGAGTTGAGGCCGCGGATGCCGTAGCTGTCGGCGCGCACGATGGTCTTGTCGGCGCCCCAGATGCCGAGCATCTGCGAGCCGCTGGTCGCGTTGGCCGGCTTGGCGGCGGCCCAGGCGAGGTTGTAGGCGCCGGCCTTGCCGGCGCCACCGCCGGTGGGACCGCCCGAGCCGTTCGTGGCGGTGGGGTCGGTGGTGCTGCCGCCGGTGACGCCGCCGGCGCTGGTGCTGCTGCCGCCGGGGTCGTCGGGGCTGCCCTGGAACAGCACGATCAGGCCGGCGACGATGGCGATCGCCAGCACACCGCCGATGATGCCGCCCCAGAGCATCACCGGGTTGCGCTGCTTGGGCGCCGGAGCCACCGGCGCACCCGGGTAGGTGTACCCGGCCTGCTGCTGCGGGTAGGCGTAGCCGGTCCCGCCGCCGTCGGTCGGCGGGGCGGTGTAGCCGTACTGCTGGCCGCTGTTGGGGGCGGCGAACTGGGGCTGGGCCGGGTCGTACGGGCCGACCGGCGCGCCGGGCGGGGGCGGCGGCGTGCCCTGCGCGGGGAAGGCGGCGGCGGTGGGCGCGTAGGCGTAGTCATTGCCCGGCTGCTGGGCCGGGGGCTGTCCCGGCGGCGTGCCGGGCGCGGCCGGCGCGGCCGGTCCACCCTGCCCGGGGACCGGTGCCCCGTCGAGCTGTGTCATCTGGTCCGCCATGGCGGCCGGGTCGGGCGCGCCGCCGGGCGTGCGCCCGAGCGAGACGCCCCGGTTGTCCTGCGGACCGCTGCCGGTCGTGTCGCCTGCCCCCGGCGTAGGGTGATCCCCTGCCATCTGATGCCCCGTCATGTCTGGAAGCGTCCCCCGGCCGGGTCACGTCCGAGGCCGGTGGGACGGGTGAGATTGGGCACCATCGTACGGGTGGCCCGTTTTGGCCCGCCCCAGGAGCCCCGAACCCCGCGCACCGCACCCCTGAGCTGCCCGGCCTTCCCGCAGCCCACCGCCGCCCCCGCCCCGGCGTGTCGAAGCCCCCCACCTCACCCGCACGGACACTGCGCCACCCCCTCACCTGCCCTCCCCACCGCACGCGC
The DNA here is from genome assembly GCF_055561295.1 of Kitasatospora sp. NPDC022785. NCBI lineage: Bacteria > Bacillati > Actinomycetota > Actinomycetes > Kitasatosporales > Streptomycetaceae > Kitasatospora > Kitasatospora sp. NPDC022785. The sequence goes on from NZ_JBVHHB010000020.1 coordinate 99,758, forward strand.
CCCTCCCGTCGCCCGTCGCCGCTTCCCAGACCCCCGCTTCCCAGACCCCCGCCGTCCGCCCCCCGCCGCGCCACCCGCCGCGCCACCCGGACGCCCTCGCGCCGCCTCCCCGTCACCCGCCGTTCCACCCACGTCGCCCGTCGCCGCACCCCCGACCCCCTTCAGGGCCTAGGCTTCAGGAGTTGAAGGGATCGCCCGGCGGAGGGGTTCCCTCGCCCTTGGGAGGGTGGATCATGTCGACGGACACACCGGGCTCGCAGTCCTCACTGCACCGGGCGAACCTGGAGCGCGTGCTCCGGGCGGTACGGATGGCCGGCTCGCTGACCCAGGCCGAGATCGCCCGCGGCACCGGGCTCTCCGCGGCCACCGTGTCCAACATCGTCCGGGAACTCAAGGAGAGCGGCACCGTCGTGGTCGCCGACACCTCCTCCGGCGGCCGCCGCGCCCGCAGCGTCTCGCTCAGCGGCGACGCCGGCATCGTGGTGGGCATCGACTTCGGCCACACCCACCTCCGGGTCGCCGTCGGCAACCTCGCGCACCGGGTGCTCGCCGAGGAGAGCGCCCCGATCGACGTGGACGTCTCCGCCGCCCAGGGGTTCGACCGCGCCGAGGCGCTGGTGGAGCGGCTCCTGGCCCAGGCCGGGTTCCGCCCGGACAAGGTGATCGGGGTGGGGCTCGGGGTCCCCGGCCCGATCGACGTGGAGACCGGCGCGCTCGGCTCCACCGCGATCCTGCCGGGCTGGACGGGCATCGCCCCCGGCCGCGAGCTGGCCGAGCGCCTGGGCATGCCCGTGCACGTGGACAACGACGCCAACCTGGGCGCGCTGGGCGAGCTGGTCTGGGGCGCGGGACGCGGCCTGAGCGACCTCGCCTACATCAAGGTGGCCAGCGGTGTCGGTGCCGGGTTGGTGGTCAACGGTCAGATCTACCGCGGCCCCGGCGGAACCGCCGGTGAGATCGGGCACATCACCCTGGACGAGGCCGGCCCGGTCTGCCGCTGCGGCAACCGCGGCTGTCTGGAGACCTTCGTCGGCTCCCGCTACCTGCTGGGCCTGCTCTCCACCACCCTCGGCCCGGACCTCTCGCTGCCCCGGGTGGTCGAGCTGGCGCACCAGGGCGATCTGGGCTGCCGCCGGGTGATCGCCGACGCGGGCCGGCAGATCGGCACCGGCGTCGCCACCCTCTGCAACCTGCTCAATCCCCGCCGGGTGATCCTCGGCGGCGATCTCGCCGAGGCCGGCGAGCTGGTGCTGGCCCCGATCCGGGATTCGGTGGCCCGCTACGCCATCCCGAGCGCGGCCCGCCAGCTGTCGGTGGTCCCGGGCACCCTGGGCGGCCGGGCCGAGGTGCTGGGCGCGCTGGCGCTGGTGATGAGCGAGATGGACGACTCCGGGACGCTCGGCAGATCCGTACAGGCGTCCGTCGCCCGACCGTGAGTACCCGCCGGGGGACCCTCCGTGGCCGTCTGCGCGCCCCGTACGGCGATTGCCGGCGGGTGGTGGTGGGCGCCCCGCTCGGCGTCCGGTAAGTGGACATTAGACTCGACCGGTCGGCACCGACCGAGTTCGTCGGACCGCGCCGGCACACCGGGCAGCGACGCCCGTCGGACCGCCCGCGGTCCGCGACTTTGAACGAGGAGGAACGGGTGGCCCTGCTGACCCGCATTCGGGGACCGCGCGATCTCGACCGGCTCACGCCCGGACAGCTGGCCACGCTGGCCGAGGAGATCCGGACCTTCCTGGTGACGGAGGTCTCCAAGACGGGCGGCCACCTCGGCCCGAACCTCGGCGTCGTGGAGCTGACCATCGCGCTGCACCGGGTCTTCGACTCGCCGCGCGACCGCATCCTCTTCGACACCGGCCACCAGAGCTACGTCCACAAGCTGCTCACCGGCCGCCAGGACTTCTCCCGGCTGAAGATGAGCGGCGGCCTCTCCGGCTACCCGTCCCGCGCCGAGTCCGAGCACGACGTGATCGAGAACTCGCACGCCTCGACCGTCATCTCCTACGCGGACGGCCTGGCCAAGGCCAACAAGATCAAGGGCAAGACGGACCCGGTCGTCGCGGTCATCGGCGACGGCGCGCTCACCGGCGGCATGGCCTGGGAGGCGCTCAACAACCTCGCCGACGCCAAGGACCTGCCGGTCGTCATCGTCGTCAACGACAACGAGCGCTCCTACTCGCCGACCATCGGCGGCCTCGCCAACCACCTCGCGACGCTGCGCACCACCCAGGGCTACGAGCGCTTCCTCTCCTGGGGCAAGGACGCCCTGCAGCGCACCCCGGTGGTCGGCCAGCAGCTGTTCGACACGCTGCACGGCGCCAAGAAGGGCCTGAAGGACTTCATCGCCCCGCAGGGCATGTTCGAGGACCTCGGCCTCAAGTACATCGGCCCCATCGACGGCCACGACCTCACCGCCCTGGAGTCGGCGCTCACCAAGGCGCGCGGCTTCGGCGGCCCGGTGATCGTCCACTGCCTCACCGAGAAGGGCCGCGGCTACCACGCGGCCGAGAACAACGACGAGGACCGCTTCCACGCGGTCGGCGTGATCCACCCAGACACCGGGCTGCCGGTCAAGAGCTCGGGCAAGGACTGGACCTCGGTCTTCGGCGAGGAGATGGTCGCGCTCGGCCACGAGCGCGAGGACATCGTCGCCATCACCGCCGCGATGCTCCACCCGGTGGGCCTGGCCCCGTTCGCCAAGGCCTTCCCGGACCGGATCTTCGACGTCGGTATCGCCGAGCAGCACGCCGTCACCAGCGCGGCCGGCCTGGCCACCAACGGCCTGCACCCGGTCTTCGCGGTCTACGCGACCTTCCTCAACCGCGCCTTCGACCAGGTCCTGATGGACGTCGCCCTGCACAAGCTGGGCGTCACCTTCGTCCTGGACCGGGCCGGCGTCACCGGCACCGACGGCGCCTCGCACAACGGCATGTGGGACATGTCGATCCTCCAGGTCGTCCCGGGCCTGCGGCTGGCAGCGCCCCGTGACGCCGACCAGGTCCGTGCCCAGCTGCGCGAGGCCGTCGAGGTCACGGACGCCCCGACGGTGGTCCGCTACTCCAAGGGCACGGTCGGCCCGGCCGTCGCCGCGGTGGGCCGGATCGGCGGCATGGACGTGCTGCGCGAGGCCCCGGAGGGCTCGGGCCCGGCCGACGGCCGCCGCGCCGACGTGCTGATCGTCTCGGTCGGCGCGATGGCCCCGACCAGCCTGGAGGTGGCCGACCTGCTGGCCGCCCAGGGCATCAGCGCGACCGTGGTGGACCCGCGCTGGGTCAAGCCGGTGGACGCGGCCCTGCCGGGCCTGGCCGCCGAGCACCGGGCGGTCGTCACGATCGAGGACAACGGCCGGGTGGGCGGCGTCGGCGCCGCGATCGCGCAGGCGCTGCGCGACGCCGAGGTGGACGTCCCGCTGCGTGACTTCGGCATCCCGCAGGAGTTCCTGGACCACGCCTCCCGGGGCGAGATCCTCGCCGAGATCGGGCTCAACGCGCCGGACATCGCCCGCCAGGTGACCGCGCTGGTCTCCCGGCTCGCCAAGCTGGACGTGGCCACCGTCGAGGCCTGAGCCCGGCCCCGGGCCACCCCGGCCCGCTCCCGCGGCGTCCGTTTGCGACAACTTCGCAACAGTCCACCCGGGGGCGAGCCGATAATCGCACCGAAAGGCGGGACCGGCGCTGCCCGCGCCGGTCCCGCCCGGTAGGTTGTCTCCGTGCCGACCCCCACCCGCCCCCGCCTCGCCGGGCTAGCCGAGCGCCTGCCCGACCGCGTCCGTACGGGGCTCCTCATGCCCGTCGGCGGGCAAGGAGGGCGTTACTGGGCGAGGCTGGTGCCGGTGCTGGCCCTGGTCGCGCTCACCACGCACATCCCCTCCTTCGTCCGGCCGGTCTGGAGCCCCGACGAGGGCTTCCTGGCCACCCAGGCCCGGATGCTGGCCGACGGGGGTGTCCTCTACGACACCGTCGTCGACCGGAAGCCCCCGCTGCTTCCCTGGCTCTACCAGGCCTGCTTCGCCGTCTTCGGCTCCGCCTCGCTCTGGCCGCTGCGCACCCTGGCGGTCGTCGCGCACCTGGGCACCGCGATCCTGCTGGCCTCGATCGCCCGCGGACGCTGGGGCAACCGGGCGGGCGCGGGCGCCGGCCTGCTCTACCTGCTGGTCTCCATCGGGCTCTCCCCGGAGGACACCCAGGCGGCCACCTTCGAGGTGTTCATGCTGCCCGCCATGGTGGCGGCCTTCCGGTACGCCGAGCGGCGCCGCTGGCTGGCCGCGGGCATCGCGGTGGCACTCTGCTCGCTGACCAAGCAGACCGGCGGCGCGGTGCTGCTCCCGGTGCTCTGGATGCTGTTCCAGGACGCCCGCCGGCGCGGCGTACGCTGGCCGCCCGCGCTGTTCAAGATCGGCTTCGGCTTCACGCTGCCGATAGCGCTGGTCGCGGTCATCCTCACCAAGCCCAAGGGCTTCCTGTTCTGGGTGGTCACCGGCAGCGGCGACTACGCCTCGTTCGGCGGAGCCTGGCTGCAGATGACCGGCCGGGCGCTCGGCAACTCGGCGATCCTGGTCGGGGCCGGCCTGGGCTTCCTGCTGCCGGTCGGGCGCAGGCTCTGGCTGAAGTACCGCCACCGCCCGCTGCCGGTCGCGGGGGAGGAGCACGGCTCCACCGCCGACCTCTGGGTCTGGCTCCTCTCCTCGGTGGTCGCGGTCAGCGTCGGCTTCCACTTCTTCGGCCACTACTACCTCCAGCTGATGCCCCCGCTGGTCCTGCTGGGCACCGGCGCGGTCGCCACCTCGGCGATCCGCTGGAAGCCCGTCCTGGCGTACACGACGGCCGCCGCCACCGTGTTCTGGGCGCTGGCGCTGGCCTGGCCGGGCGAGCGGCTCAACCAGACCACCGAGGTGGCCACCGCCGTCGCCGCGCAGACCACGCCGAAGGACACCGTGCTGGTCTGGGGCATGCACCCGGAGCTGTACTGGCTGGCCGACCGCAAGCCGGCCACCCGCTACCTGACGGCCGGCTTCCTGACCAACTACAGCGGCGGCAAGGACAGCAGCCCCAACGTCGGAGAGCAGTACAGCGTCAGCAACGCCTGGCAGACCTTCGACAAGGAGCTGCTCGCCAACGGCCTCCCGGAGGTCGTGGTGGACGACTCGGGCCTGGCGCCGTACCAGCCGACCCAGATCCCGCGGATCGAGAACCTGCTGGACACCCACTACGAGATGGTCGGCGTCTTCGCCGACACCGTGGTCTACCGCCTCAAGCACTGAGCCCCGGCGTCCCGCCCCGCGCGGACGTCCCGGCCCGTGAAGAGCCCGGACCCGGCCCATACGGCCCCCTCGCCGCGCGGACGTCCCCGCCCGTACGGAGCCGCCCCCGTACGGACCCCGTCCCACGCGGCACATACGGAAGAGCCCCGGTGACCTCCAAGGTCACCGGGGCTCTTCGCGTCACTGCTAGGCGGGCACCGAGGCCACACCCGGGGCGAGGAACCGCTTGCCGGTCACCCGCTCCGAGACGCCCTCACGGTCCAGGTACGGGGTGATCCCGCCCAGGTGGAAGGGCCAGCCGGCACCGGTGATCATGCAGAGGTCGATGTCCTGCGCCTCGGCGACGACACCCTCCTCCAGCATCAGGCCGATCTCCTGCGCGACGGCCTCCAGGGAGCGGTTGAGCACCTGCTCCTCGGTCAGCACGGTGTCGCCGAAGGAGAGCAGCTCCAGCACCTCGGGGTCGAGGACCTGCTTGCCGTCCACCCAGGTGTAGAAGCCGCGCTTGCCGGCCTTGACCACCTTGCCGAGGTTCTCGGAGACGGTGAACCGCTCCGGGAAGGCGCCGTGGAGGGTCTCCGAGACGTGCAGCGCGATGGCCGGGCCGACCAGCTCCAGCAGCACGATCGGGGACATCGGCAGGCCGAGCGGCTCGACGCCCTTCTCGACCGTGGCGATCGGGGTGCCCTCGTCGATGATGTTCTGGATCTCGCCCATAAAGCGGGTCAGGATCCGGTTCACCACGAACGCCGGGGCGTCCTTGACCAGCACCGAGGTCTTCTTCAGCTTCTTCGAGACGCCGAAGGCGGTGGCCAGCGAGGCGTCGTCGGTCTGCTCGCCGCGGACGATCTCCAGCAGCGGCAGGATCGCGACGGGGTTGAAGAAGTGGAAGCCGACGACCCGCTCGGGGTGCTTCAGCTTCGAGGCCATCTCGGTGACCGACAGCGAGGAGGTGTTGGTCGCCAGCACACAGGTCGGCGAGACCACGTTCTCGAGGTCGGCGAAGACGGTCTGCTTGACGCCCATCTCCTCGAACACGGCCTCGATCACGAAGTCCGCGTCGCCGAAGCCGACGGCCTTGTCGAGCGAGCCGGTGACCAGGCCCTTGAGGCGGTTGGCCTTGTCGTTGCCGATCCGGCCCTTGCCGAGCAGCTTGTCGATCTCGGCGTGGACGTAGCCGACGCCCTTGTCGATGCGCTCCTGGTCGATGTCGGTGAGGACCACCGGCACCTCCAGCCGGCGGGCGAAGAGCAGCGCCAGCTGGGAGGCCATCAGACCGGCACCGACGATGCCGACCTTGCTGACCGGGCGGGCCAGCGACTTGTCCGGGGCACCGAACGGGCGCTTGGCCCGGCGCTGCACCAGGTTGAAGGCGTAGATGCCGCTGCGCAGCTCGCCGCTCATGATGAGGTCGGCCAGGGCCGCGTCCTCGGCGTCGAAGCCGGCCTGCAGGTCCTGGTCCTTGACCTGCTGGATGATGTCCAGCGCCTTGTAGGCGGCCGGAGCGGCGCCGTGCACCTTGGCGTCGGCGACCAGGCGGCCCCAGGCGACGGCGTCGTCCCAGGCCTTGCCGCGGTCGATCGCCTCGCGCTCGACGACGACGTCGCCCTTGAGGACCTTGGCGGCCCACAGCAGCGACTGCTCCAGGAAGTCGGCCGGCTCGAAGATCGCGTCGGCGATCCCCAGCTCGAACACGTCCTTGCCCTTGAGCTGCTTGTTCTGGCTCATCGAGTTCTCGATGATGACCTTGATCGCCTTCGAGGGGCCGATCAGGTTCGGCAGGATGGTGCAGCCGCCCCAGCCGGGGACGAGGCCCAGGAAGACCTCCGGCAGCGAGAACGCCGGGACGCCCGCGCTGACGGTGCGGTAGGTGCAGTGCAGGCCGACCTCGACGCCGCCGCCCATCGCCGCGCCGTTGTAGAACGCGAAGGACGGGACGGGCAGCGCGGCGATCCGCTTGAAGACCTCGTGGCCGCCCTTGCCGATGGCCAGCGCGTCCGCGTGCTCCTTGAGCAGCTCGACGCCCTTGAGGTCGGCGCCGACCGCGAAGATGAACGGCTTGCCGGTGACGGCGACACCGACGATCTTGCCCTCGGCGGCCTCGGCCTCGACCTGGTCCAGCGCGACGGACAGCTTCAGCAGCGAGCCCGGGCCGAAGGTGGTCGGCTTGGTGTGGTCGAAGCCGTTGTCCAGGGTGATCAGGGCCAGCTTGCCGGCCTGCAGCGGCAGGTCCAGGTGGCGGACGTGGGCCGTGGTGACGACCTCGCCCGGGAACAGCTCGGCGCCGTGCTGCAGCAGCTCAGTAGTGGTGCTCATGCTCACTTACCACCCTCGAAGTGCGGGTTCTCCCAGATGATGGTGCCGCCCATGCCGAAGCCGATGCACATCGTGGTGAGGCCGTAGCGGACGTCCGGGCGCTGCTCGAAGCGGCGCGCCAGCTGGTTCATCAGGCGCACGCCGGAGGAGGCCAGCGGGTGGCCGAAGGCGATCGCGCCGCCGAACGGGTTGACCCGCTCGTCGTCGTCCGCGATGCCGTAGTGGTCCAGGAACGCCAGCACCTGGACGGCGAAGGCCTCGTTGACCTCGAAGGCCTGGATGTCGTCGATCGTCAGGCCGGCCTTGGCCAGGGCCTTCTCGGTGGCCGGCACCGGGCCGATGCCCATGACCTCGGGCTCGACGCCCGCGAAGGCGTACGAGACCAGGCGCATCTTGACCGGGAGGCCGAGCTCCTCGGCGACGTCCTCGGCGGCCAGCAGCGACGCGGTGGCGCCGTCGTTCAGGCCGGCCGAGTTGCCCGCGGTGATGTTGCCGTGCGGGCGGAACGGGGTCTTCAGACCCGCCAGGCTCTCCATCGTGGTGCCCGGGCGCAGCGGCTCGTCCACGGTGGCCAGGCCCCAGCCGGTCTCGCCGACCGCGGGGTTGGTGTTGCGGATCGAGATCGGCACCAGGTCCGGCTGGATGTCGCCGTTGGCGTAGGCCTTGGCGGCCTTCTCCTGCGAGCGCACGGCGTAGGCGTCGCAGCGCTCCTTGGTGATGTGCGGGAACCGGTCGTGCAGGTTCTCCGCGGTCATGCCCATGAACAGGGCGGACTCGTCGACGAGCTTCTCGGAGACGAAGCGCGGGTTCGGGTCGACGCCCTCGCCCATCGGGTGGCGGCCCATGTGCTCGACGCCGCCGGCCACGACGATGTCGTACGCGCCGAAGGCGATGCCGCCGGCGGTGGCGGTGACGGCGGTCAGCGCGCCGGCGCACATGCGGTCGATCGAGTAGCCCGGGACGGACTTCGGCAGGCCGGCCAGCAGGGCGGCGGTGCGGCCGATCGTCAGACCCTGGTCGCCGATCTGCGTGGTGGCCGCGACGGCGACCTCGTCGATGCGCTCGACGGGCAGGTTCGGGTTACGGCGCACGAGTTCCCGGATGCACTTGACGACGAGGTCGTCGGCGCGCGTCTCGTGGTAGATGCCCTTCGGGCCGGCCTTGCCGAACGGGGTGCGGACGCCATCGACGAAGACGACGTCCCTCGCGGTACGAGGCACGGGGGCTCTCCTCCCAGGGACCAACAGGTTGAGGTGGGCAGGCTGCCGCCGTCCGTCGCAGAGAGGACGTGAGCGGCGCCGCTTCACCGCCATGCTACCGGTCGGTAACCAGACTGCCCAGGCCCGACGGCCCGATCTCCACGTGTGTCCCGCGACACGTCGCCCCGTCCGGGTACGACGAAGGGGATGCCGTCGTCGAAACGGCATCCCCTTCCGCGTCCTGCTGCTCAGCCCTGCTGCGCGGCCCCGTCGCCCGGGCCTGCCCGAGGCTCGGCCCTACTGCTCGGTCCTGGCCGGGCCCGGCTCCGTCGCCGCCTTGACGAACGCGGCGGCGACCACCGGCGCGACCAGGTCGACCTGCCACTGCCGGGCGCCGAGCCGGCGCAGCGCGGCGGCCACGTTGGCGGCGCTCGCGTCGGCCGGCGGCTCCCAGGAGACCCGGCGGACGAGGTCCGGGGTGATCAGGTTCTCGGCCGGCAGGTTGTGCGCCTCCGCCAGCTCGCTCACCGCGGCCCGCGCCCCGGAGAGCCGGGCGGCCGCCACCGGGTCCTTCTCGGCCCAGGCGCGCGGCGGCGGCGGTCCGTCGTGCGGCGCGGAGGCCGGCGGCAGCTGGTTCTCCGGGACCTCCCGGCCACGCTGCACGGCCGCCAGCCACTGCTCCAGCTGACGGCGGTGCACCCGCGGCCCGAAGCCCTGGACGGCCTGCAGAGCGGCGATGTTGAGGGGCATGGCCAGCGCGGCGTTGACGATCGCCGCGTCCGGGAGCACCCGGCCCGGCGAGACGTCCCGCTCCTGCGCGAGGCGGTCCCGCGTGAGCCAGAGTTCGCGCACCACGGCCAGCTGGCGGCGCCGGCGGACCTTGTGCAGCTGCGAGGTGCGGCGCCAGGGGTCGGTGCGCGGTGCCGGGCGGGGCGCGGCGGCGATCGCGGCGAACTCCTCCAGCGCCCAGTCCAGCTTGCCCTGGGCGTCCAGCTCCTGTTCGAGTGCGTCGCGCAGCTCGACCAGCACCTCGACGTCCAGAGCGGCGTAGCGCAGCCACGGCTCGGGCAGCGGGCGGGTGGACCAGTCGACCGCGGAGTGCTCCTTGGCCAGGCTCAGCCCGAGCACGCTCTCGGTCATCGGCCCGAGGCCGACCCGGGCGAACCCGGCGATCCGGCCGGCCAGCTCGGTGTCGAAGAGGCGCTGGGGCCGCATGCCGACCTCGGCCAGGCATGGCAGGTCCTGGGTGGCGGCGTGGACCACCCATTCGGTGTCCGCGAGGGCCGCGCCCAGCCCGCTGAGGTCGGGGCAGGCGATCGGGTCGATCAGCGCGGTACCGGCGCCGGCGCGGCGCAGCTGGATGAGGTAGGCCCGCTGGCCGTAGCGGTAGCCGGAGGCCCGCTCGGCATCGACGGCAACCGGTCCGGTACCCGCGGCGAAGGCGGCGACGACGGCGGCCAGCGCCCGCTCGTCCGCCACGACTGGCGGGATCCCCTCCTTCGGTTCGAGGAGCGGGACCGGGGCTGCTTCTTCTGGGATGGCTGCTACGGCGTCGGTCACTCACCAAGGGTACGACGGACCTCGCAGCCGGGAGTGTTGTCGGACTGGTCAGACCGGGTCGGTGAATATGCCCGTATGACCGCCCGCTCGCCTCCGGGGCGCTCGCGGCGGGGTGCCCGCTCGTGTCCGGCCCGCTCGGGGCGGGGGCGCCGCTCGCCGTGGTGCGGCGCCGGAAGCGGCTGCGGCGGTCCTGGAGGAACGTTCCTCCAGGACCGCCGCAGCGGTCGTACCGACAGGTCAGTGGATGATGCCGGTGCGCAGGGCGACCGCGACCATGCCGGCCCGGTCGCCGGTGCCCAGCTTGCGGGCGATCCGGGCGAGGTGGCTCTTCACGGTGAGCGCGGAGAGGCCCATCGCGACGCCGATCGCCTTGTTGGACTGGCCCTCGGCGACCAGGCGCAGCACCTCGACCTCGCGGCCGGATAGCTCCCGGTACGCGGCCTGCTGCGTGCCCGGCGCACCGGGGGCCCCGGGGGCGCCCGGCGCACCGGCCGCACCCGGCACGCCCGGCATGCCGGGACGGCGCATCCGGCCGGCCAGGCCGCCGGCGCCGATCGGCAGGCCGGGTCGGCCCGGCATGGCGACGTTGGTCCTGGTCCCGGTGACCACGTAGCCCTTGACGCCGCCGGCCAGCGCGCTGCGGACCGCGCCGATGTCGTCGGCGGCCGAGAGGGCCAGGCCGTTGGGCCAGCCCGCGGCGCGGGTCTCGGCCAGGATGGTCAGTCCGGAGCCGTCCGGGAGGTGGACGTCGGCGACGCAGATGTCGCGCGGGGTGGAGACCCGGGGGCGGGCCTCGGCGATCGAGGACACCTCGATCACGTCGCGGACGCCGAGCGCCCAGAGGTGCCGGGTGACGGTGTTTCGGACACGGGGATCGGCGATGACCACCATGGCGGTGGGCTTGGTCGGCCGATAGGCGACCACGTTTGCGGGGTGCTCAAGAAGGACCGACACCAGGCCTCCTGCGGGGAGTGGCGGACGGAACCCCGATGGGGGCGGTCGGAGTGTTCCGCGTTTGGAAAGGGTCACAGTCTGCTTCGGCAGCAACCGTGCCCGGCTTTAGCGAAAGATCACGATCTAGTGAGTAACAATACGGACAAATCGCGCAGGTGACTGATTACGACATGCCTTGAAATCGCACAAAATCGATCAGATCCAGCGCAGATCGGTCCGTTTCGACCGGTTAATTGACGCAGAGCGGATCCGAAGTCACACTCCGTCAGTCCTGGGGGTGGCGCCGGGCCCGCGGGGGCCGACCGGCCCGGACACCACTCGTCAGTGCGAACGCGGGCGTCGGCGGGCGGGCATCGGGACCACCCCACCGAGTGACGGGACGTCGGCCGGCGGCTGCGGCGCCGGAGCGGCCGGCGGCAGGCCGGCGCTGATGCAGAGCAGGTCCCCCCAGGCCGCGAGGTGCCGCTCGAAGCGGCCGTCGGCCGGCGTCCAGGACGCCCGGATCTCGATCTCGGTGGACGACGCGCGGTCCGCCAGCGCGCCGAAGTACTGCGAGGCGCACCTGGTCACCGTGCCGGACGGCTCCGCGTACCCGGCGCCGTGCGTCTGCAGGGCGTCCAGCAGCCAGGCCCAGCCGACCTCCGAGAGCATCGGGTCGCCGGCCATCTCGGGCTCCAGCTCCGCCCGGGTCATCGTCACCACGCGGAAGTCCCCGTTCCAGGCCTCCTGCCCGGCCGGGTCGTACAGCAGCACCAGCCGGCCGTCGGCCAGCTCCTCGCCGTCCACCTCCACCGAGGCGGTCAGCGCGAAGGCGTGCGGGGCGAGCCGGCGCGGCGCCGGGGCGGGGGAGAGTTCGAGCTCGGGGCGCAGCCGCGCCCCTGTCAGGGCCTCGACCGCGGCACGGAACTCACTCGGCGCCGCCTCCCGATTCGTTCCGCCACCTGTTCCGCCACCCTGTGCGGGGTGCCCGCCGACCGCTGCCATGACCCGAAGACTAGGTCGAAAACCTGGGTAATCGCCGTAACTTCTGCCTGCGCGGCGTGCCGGGACGGCAAACCGGCCAGATCTTGGAGGAACCGACGAGCCCGCCCGGGGAGTCCGGTCCGGAGCGCGTGCGAAGATTTGAACCGTGAGCGAGACTACGGCAGACACCACGGCAGCCACCCAGGCTGGTACCACCCCCGGTCAGCAGTCCCCCGCGCGCCGCGGGGCCGCGCACGACTCCGCCTTCCTGCGCGCGTGCCGGCACGAGCCGGTGCCGCACACCCCGGTGTGGTTCATGCGCCAGGCGGGCCGCTCGCTGCCCGAGTACCTGAAGGTCCGCGAGGGCATCCCCATGCTGGAGTCCTGCATGCGGCCCGAGCTGGTCAAGGAGATCACCCTCCAGCCGGTGCGCCGGCACAAGGTGGACGCGGCGATCTTCTTCAGTGACATCGTGGTGCCGCTCAAGGCCATCGGCATCGACGTCGACATCAAGCCCGGCATCGGCCCGGTGATCGCCGACCCGATCCGCACCGCCGAGGACCTCAAGCGGCTCCGCCCGCTGGAGCCCGACGACGTCCCCTACATCACCGAAGCGGTCGGCCTGCTCGTCGACGAACTCGGCTCCACCCCGCTGATCGGCTTCGCCGGCGCCCCCTACACGCTCGCCAGCTACCTGGTCGAGGGCGGCCCGTCCAAGAACCACGAGAACACCAAGGCCATGATGTACGGGCAGCCCGAGCTGTGGGCCGCCCTCGTCGACCGCCTCGCCGACATCACCTCGGCCTTCCTCAAGGTGCAGATCGAGGCCGGCGCTTCCGCCGTCCAGCTCTTCGACTCCTGGGTCGGATCGCTCGCCCCCGACGACTACCGCCGCTCGGTGATGCCGGCCAGCACCAAGGTCTTCGACGCGGTCGCCGGCTACGGCGTGCCGCGCATCCACTTCGGCGTCGGCACCGGCGAGCTGCTCGGCCTGATGGGCCAGGCCGGCGCGGACATCGTGGGCGTCGACTGGCGGGTGCCGCTGAACGTCGCCGCCGAGCGGGTCGGCCCCGGCAAGGGGCTGCAGGGCAACCTCGACCCGGCGGTGCTCTTCGCGCCCACCAAGGCCGTCGAGACCAAGGCCCGCGAGGTGCTGCACGCCGCCCAGGCGCTCGGCAGCAGCGGCCACATCTTCAACCTCGGCCACGGTGTGCTGCCCAGCATGGACCCGGACGCGCTCAGCCGGCTGGTCGCGTTCGTGCACGAGGCCAGCGCGCGCTGACGCCGGCGCAGGACTTCGCGGCGGCCCCCTTCCGGGCGGAAGGGGCCCGCCGCCTGTCCGGTCAGTCGTCCTGCACCTCCCGGCCGGCCTGCTCCTGATCCCCGGCCTGCTCCTCGCCGCCCTGCCGCCGGAAGGGCGGACGGACGGGCATCGGCGGCACCGGGGTACCGGGCCCGGCGGTCCGGCGCCGCCGGACCAGCCGGAACACCAGCCCCGCCGGGGCGAGCAGCAGCAGGAACGGCGTCACCGCCGCGATCGCCACGGCGACCGCGCGCACGACCGCGACCAGCACGTCCCAGCCGCCGCCCAGCGCGGAGCGGACCGACCCCCAGAAGCCCTCGTCCTTCTTCGCCGGGGCGTCCGGCCGGTCGTCGACGGGCTTCGGCTCCCGCCGCACGTCCAGCGTGACGGTCGAGAGCGACGTCCGCGCCGACAGCTCCTTCAGCTGCTTCTGCAGCGACTCCAGATCCGCCTCGCGCCGGCTCAACTCGCTCTCCAGGCTGGTGATCTCGCCCAGCGACTTCGCCTGCGCCATCAGCGCCCGCACCCGGTCCACGCTCGCCTGCTGGGTCTGCACCCGGCTCGACACGTCCGCCACCTGCTGGGTCAGGTCGTCCGCCTGGCTCCTGCGCGACAGCACCTCGCCGAGCGCGGCGAGCTGGTCCAGCGTCTGCGGGAAGGCCGCCGACGGCACCTTGACGGTGATCTGGCCGCTCTGCCCGGCGTTCTCGTCGCCCCCGCCGCTCACCGTCTCCGCGCCGATGTAGCCCCCGGCCGAGGACGCCAGCTCGCGCGCCTTCGCCAGCACCCCGGGCACGTCCTTGCTCCGCAGCGACAGCTGCGCCGTGTAGGCGATCAGCCTGGTGTCGGCCACCGGGACGGCGCCCGGCTGCCCCGCTCCGCCGGTCGCCGGCGCGCCGCCCGGCTTCTCGGCGGCCGAAGGCTGGGCGGGGGCCGAGGGCTGGGCGGGGGCCGCGCCCACCGCGGGCGCACCCGCCGCCGGGGCGGCCGCGTCCCGCTTGGCCGCCGCCGCACTGTCCGCACCACGCTCGGCGCCGCCGGCGCCGCACCCCCCGACCAGCACCACGGCGGCGACCACCACCGCCGCCGCCCCCGCTCTGCGCCCTGCTCCGCGCCGTCCTCGCACCACGATCGATCCTCCCCAAGTCCCCTGTGCGGCACCCGGATCGGGATGCCACGACCATGGGACGGCGGAATCGCCGGATCGGACCCGCCCCGGAGATCGCAACTCGATCACGGCTCGGCAGCGGCCCGGACAAGGCGCTACCCGGCCTGCCCCGCCGTCCCCTCGGTGCCCGCCCGCCGCAGCAGCGCCGCCGTCACCCCGTCGCCGACGCGCAGCCGCCCGCCGAAGCCGCCGTCGTAGATCCGACCGCACCCGCACGACGGACTGCGCGCCATCAGCAGCGCCCGCCGCACCCCGGCCGCCTCGGCGGTGGCAGCGCCTGCCGCGCCCCGTCCAGGAACTCCTCCGTGCCGTCCGCCCCCGCAGACCGGGACCGCATCGTCAAGGTGCGCAAGTACGCCGAGGCCGGGATTCCGCATGACCGGGTGATAGAGGGCGAGGACGGACGACCGGTGGTGCACGTCAACGCGTTGGACGAGCCCACCGCCGCCTACGCCGCCGCCGGGATCTTCCGGGGCCGGCTGGAGCGGCCCGTCCCGTTCCCCGTGGACATCGACCTCGACGCGTTCGTACCGGCGCCGCATCGGTCGAAGCGGGCGGATTGAGGCAATGGTGTAAGGACCTGCGAGACTGCGGGGCATGGCGCAAGCACAGGTCGTGGTGATCGGCGGGGGTATCGCGGGGCTGGCCGCGGCCGCGTTTCTCGGTGGGGCGGCGGGGGAGCCCGCGAAGGCGCGGGTGACGCTGCTGGAGGCGTCGGAGCGGCTCGGCGGGAAGCTGCTCGGCGGGGAGGTCGGCGGGGTCCGGGTGGACCTGGGGGCCGAGTCGATGCTGGCCCGGCGGCCGGAGGCGGTCGAGCTGGCGCGGGCCGTCGGGCTGGGCGCGGAGCTGGAGCCGCCGACCACCGCCAAGGCCGCGATCTGGACGCGCGGCGCTCTGCGGCCGCTGCCGGGCGGCCAGGTGATGGGCGTCCCGGGTGACCTGGAGGCGCTCGCCAAGGCCGGGGTGCTCACCGCCGAGGGGCTGGAGCGGGCCCGGCACGAGGGGACCGGCGAGGGCGTCGCGGACGACGTCGCGATCGGCCGGTACGTCGCCGACCGGCTGGGCCGCGAGGTGGTGGACCGGCTGGTGGAGCCGCTGCTGGGCGGCGTCTACGCCGGGCACGCGGACGAGATCTCGCTGCGCGCCGCGGTGCCGCAGCTGCTGTCGGTCGCCCGTGGCGGCGGCTCGCTGGTCGAGGGCGTGCACGAGCTGGCCACCCGGCCGCAGACCGTCTCCACGCCCGTCTTCCAGGGCCTGCGCGGCGGTATCGGCACCCTGCCCGAGGCGGTTGCCGCGGCCTGCGCGAAGGCCGGCGTCGAGCTGCGCACCCGCACCGCCGTCGCGGAGCTGCACCGCACCGCCGGGGGCTGGCGGGTGGTGACCGGTGACGGCGGGACCCTGGAGGCGGACGCCGTGGTGCTGGCCGTGCCCGCGCCCGTTGCCGCCCGGCTGCTGCGCACCGAGGCGCCGGGGGCCGCCGCCGAGCTGGACACCGTGGAGTACGCGGGGATGGCGCTGGTGACCCTGGCGTTCCGGCGCACCGATCTGCCGGAGCCGCCGGCCGGCAGCGGCTTCCTGGTGCCGCCGGTGGACGGCCGCCGGATCAAGGCGTCCACCTTCTCGTCCAACAAGTGGGGCTGGCTGGAGCGTTCGGCCCCCGAGACCTTCGTGCTGCGGACCTCGCTGGGGCGGCTGCGCGAGGAGCAGCCGCTGGAGCTGGCGGACGAGGAGCTGGTGGCGCAGTCGCTGGAAGACCTGCGCGAGGCTGTCGGCCTGACCGCCCGGCCGTACGACACGGCCGTCACCCGTTGGCGGGCCGGCCTGCCGCAGTACCCGGTGGGCCACCTCGACCGGGTGGCGCGGATCCGGGCGGCGGCCGGCCGGGTGGGCGGGCTGGCGCTCTGCGGGGCCGTGTACGACGGGGTGGGCATTCCGGCGTGCATCGCGAGTGCACGGGCGGCCGTCGCCGCGCTCGACAAAGTGTTGACCCCGCCGACCGGGGAGAACGTCACGGAGAGGACAATGGGCGCATGACTGAGACCGTTGAGCAGCAGCCGGAGCAGCAGCCCGAGAAGAAGAAGGCGCGCGACCTGAACCAGGTCATCCGCTACACCATGTGGTCGGTGTTCAAGCTCAAGGGCGCGCTGCCCGAGGACCGCACCGCCCTGGCCGCCGAGGTGGACGAGCTGTTCGCGCAGCTCGCCGCGAAGGACGTCACGGTGCGCGGCACCTACGACGTGTCCGGTCTGCGCGCGGACGCCGACATCCTGGTCTGGTGGCACGCGGAGGACTCGGACGACCTCCAGGAGGCGTACAACCGCTTCCGCCGCACCGGCCTGGGCCGCGAGCTGGAGCCGGTCTGGTCGAACATGGCGCTGCACCGCCCGGCCGAGTTCAACAAGTCGCACATCCCGGCGTTCCTCGCCGACGAGCGCCCGCGCGACTACGTCTGCGTGTACCCGTTCGTCCGCTCCTACGAGTGGTACCTGCTGCCGGACGCCGAGCGGCGCGCGATGCTCGCCGAGCACGGCCAGATGGCGCGCGGCTACCCGGACGTGCGGGCCAACACGGTGGCCTCGTTCGCGCTCGGCGACTACGAGTGGCTGCTCGCCTTCGAGGCGGACGAGCTGCACCGGATCGTGGACCTGATGCGCGACCTGCGCCCGTCCCGCGCCCGGCTGCACGTCCGCGAGGAGGTGCCGTTCTTCACCGGCCGCCGCAAGCCGGTGAGCGAGCTCCTCAACGGCCTGGTCTGAGCGACGGTCCGATCTTCCGCAGGGCCGGCTCCCCGGACGGGGAGCCGGCCCTGCGTGTGTTCCGGTGGCACCGTCAGTGCCGGTGGCGCAGGGCCGCGCGGAGGCGGGGGTCGGGGACGGCGGCGGGGCCGATCATGGCGACGGCGGTGAGGAGTTCGCGCTCGTCGTCGTCGGTGAGGCCGTGCTGGCGGGGCGGCCGGACCTCGCGGAGCACCTCCTGGCCGACCGGGGAGGCCCAGCGGGTGTAGGGGTAGACGTCGACCCGGGCCATCAGCAGCGTGCCCGAGGTGAGCACCAGCGGGAGCGAGAACCAGGCGAGCGGCGCGAGCGCGTCACCGTCCGAGATGCCGCCGACGGCGACGGCGGCGGCCATCAGGACCAGGGAGAGCAGCAGTGCCTGCCGGACCTGGCGGATCACCAGGACGGTCTGCTGCTGGACCGGCGCGGGGGTGGCCAGGCCGGCCAGGGCGAGCCGGCTGCCGATCTCCAGGACGGTGGGGTGGGCGGCCATCGCCCGGCGCAGGTCGTCCGTGCGGCACTGGCCGTCCGGGCCGACGGCGGCGATGACGGCGCGCTCCAGCCGGCTGCGGCCCTTGGGGTCCACCACCGTGGTCCAGCCGGTGTGGGCGAGGTGCAGCCGGCCGCGGGAGGCCATCAGGACGAGGGCCAGTTCGACCACCCGGTCCGGGCCGCCCGCCAGGTACGCCGTCTCGTACAGGCCGATCCCGACCGCCTCGGGCGGCCGGGGCCCCTCCTGGCCGGCGAGCGCGTCGGCGGTGGCGGTCATCCGGACCAGCCGGATGCAGGAGAGCACCGCGGCGGCGCAGGCCGGTATCAGGAAGAGCAACCACATGGGCTTGTTGTAGACCCGCCTTCACACCGGGCGGAACGGATTCCCGGACCGCGATACCGAACTGTGACTCGGGAGGCCGGTGGGCCTCAGGACCCGCAGGAGCTGCCGCCGCCGCAGCTGGACGACGACGAGCCGCAGCTGGATGAGGACGAGCCGCAGCCGGAGGATGAGGACGAGCCGCAGCTGCCGGAGGACGAGCCGCAGCTGCTGCTGCCGCAGCTCGAACCGGAGGAGCCCGAGTCGGAGGACCCGCCGCACCAGGTGGCCGCGGAGCTGCAGGAGGAACCGGACGAGGACGACGAGGAGGAGGAGTACGAGGACGCGCCGACCGCCGCCCTGGCCTGCTCGGCCGCGGCCGCGGCGAGCATCGCCTCCTGCAGCTCCGCGTCGGCCAGCCCGGACGCGGCCAGCCCGCTGAGCGCGACCGCGCCGAGCAGCGCGCCGCCGGTCGACCCGGCCGCCAGGCCGGCGCTGGGCTTCCACGGGCTGCCGGTGGTCATCAGGGTGAGCTGGCGGCGCCCGGCCGGGGTGATCCGGCCCTTGAACGGCCAGGTCACGATCATCGAGACCAGCCAGACGGCCAGCAGGACCAGCGGGATCCAGATCGCCGGACGGTCCGCGTCCGCGTCGCCGTTGTCGAGGACATAGGCGAGGACGGTGCTCACCACCACGGCCGGCAGGGCGAGCCAGAGCAGCCGGCGCGCCACCCTGGCCCGGTGCAGCCGGACGGGGTTGCGCATCAGCCCGCGGTCGGCGAGCTTGTCGCCCAGCTCCTGGACGGCGGGCGAGCGCATCACGTCACGGCGCAGCCCGGCGAGCTCCCGCTGCCTGCCCGGTCCGCCGGCCTCGATGATCGCCAGGTCGACGGCGTCGTACGGCTGCTCGGAGGTCAGCGTGACCAGACCGGCCCGGTTGACGACGGCCCGGCCCGCCTGGTGCATCCGGACGAACGCGGTGTCGAAGACCCGGCCGGGACCGCCGGAGAGGAACGCGGTGTCCAGCAGCGGCAGCCCGCGGCCGGGCAGGCCCTTGGCGTGCGGGACCTTCTTGACCAGCTGCTTGGTCTGCGACGCGTAGAGCGCGGCGGCGACCAGCAGGACGGCAGGGACGAGGAAGTACGAGTTGTGCCACATGGGCGGTTCCCCCGGGTGGTGAATGGGCGGAGAGAAGGTCAGTGGGGCCGGCGGGCGGGCAGCAAGGCCCGGCGCAGGCGGGTGAGCGGGCCGGGCGGCTGCTCCGGGGCGGGGCCGCGGAGCCACTGCCCCAGGGCCCGGCGCTCGTCCGGGCCGAGCCCCGTGCCGTCCCGGGGCGGGTCGTTGTCCAGCGCCCAGGCGGCGAAGGCCCGGGCGTCGGCGCGGTAGCCGCCGGTCTGCGGGCGGGTGCCCGCGTAGGCGACGAAGAGCGGTCCGTACTGCCGGCCGAGCAGCCGGCGCAGCTCCGGCGCCACCTTGGCGGCGGTGTCCCGGCGCTTGGCGGCCAGGCCGGCGGACTGGGCGCGGACCTGGGCCGGGTCGAAGCCGGGCGGTACCGGCCCGCCGGCCACCAGGGCGGCCAGCAGCTCCTCCTGGCGCCGGGCCAGCCGGGCGCGGGCGGCGTCGGGCTCCACGGGCTCGGACCGTTCAGCCATCGCGCCGGGCCCCGTCCAGCACGCGCCGGATGGCGTCCAGTTCGGCCGCCAGTTCGGCGGGCGGCGGGAAGTCGGCGTCCCGCTCCAGCAGGACGCCGGGCGGTGCGACCCGCGCGCACAGCTCGGCCAGCACCTCCAGCACCGGCTCGGTGACGGGGTGGGCGTGGGTGTCGTGCCAGACGCCGTCCACCAGCTGCCCGCCCGCCACGTGGACGTAGGCGAGGGCCTCCAGCGGCAGGCGGTCCAGCTCGGCGGCCGGGTCCACGCCGAGGTTGACCCGGTTGGTGTGCAGGTTGGCGACGTCGATCAGCAGCCGGACGCCGGTGCGTTCGACCAGTTCGGCGAGGAACTGCCCCTCGGTCAGCTCGTCGTCCGGCCAGGCCAGCTGGGCGGCGATGTTCTCCAGCGCCAGCGGCACCGGCAGCTGGTCCTGCGCGATCCGGATGTTCTCGGCGATCACCTTCAGCGCGTCGCGCGAGCGCGGCACCGGCAGCAGGTGCCCGGCCTCCAGGCCGCCGGCCCGGACGAACGCCAGGTGCTCGGTGACCAGCGGGGAGCCGAGCGCGCCGGCGGCCTCGGCGAGCCTGCCGAGCCGGGCCGGGTCGGGCCGGTCGGCACCGCCCAGGCCCAGCGAGACGCCGTGCGGGATCACGGTGACGCCGCGCGCCCGCAGGATCCGCAGCGACTCGGGCAGGTGGCCGGCGCAGACGTTCTCCGCGACCACCTCGACCCAGTCCAGGCCCGGCTGGCGCTCGACCACGACGTCGATCTCGCTACGCCAGCCGAGGCCCACGCCGAGCGTGGTGGCCAGGGTGCCGCCGCCCCGGGCGGCGAGGTCGCTCCCGGCGGGCGCGGTGCGCTTCACGGGCGCTTTCAGGGCAGGGGAGGTCATCGGTGCGCCCCCTTCGGAGGGCTGGGCGGGGAGCCTTCGGTCGGCGCGGACGTCGTCGGCAGGGCCGGACCGGGCTGTTCTGCTGAGGATGTCCCCGGGCGCGGCGGCTGCCAAGCCTCACCCGGTCTTCTCAGAGCATTATTTGAGCTTGCCGGCCCGGTGATGGGGGACCTTGGTCCCTCCAGAGCACGGACCCGCAGGTGGGGGCGGAAATACGGAGGCGAACCGCCCTTGCGGGGAGCTACCGTGACGCGCCTATGAACACACTGACGATCCGTGACTTCCGCCCCGCCGACGCCGAGGCCGTGGCCGCGGCCCACAGCGCGGGCCGTGAGCACCTGGTGCTCACCCCGGAGGTGTTCCGGTGGATGGACGCCAACTTCCCGCCCGGGCAGCACCACCGGACTTTCGTCGCCGAGGTCGACGGCCGGGTGGCCGGTGCACTGCGCTGCGGCCTGGTCACCGGTACGACGACCAGGGGAGTCGGCTACGCCAACGGCAGCATCCTGCCCGCGTACCGGCGGCGGGGCGCGTTCACCGCGCTGCTGGCCGCCGCCGAGGCGTACCTGGCCGAGCACGGCGTCGCCGAGGTGCACAGCTGGGTGGACGAGGAGCCGGGCTCCCTGCGGTTCGCCGCGAACCGGGGCTTCACCGCCGGGCGGACGGCCCACTTCGCCGGCCGTGACCTCTCGCTCCCGCTCCCGGCCGCCCCCGCGCTGCCGGCCGGTGTCGAACTGCGCCCGGCGAGCGAGTGGGTGGACGACCCGTACCCGATCTTCGTCGTCGAGGCGGACGCGGTCCGCGACGAGCCGGGCGAGGTCGAGATGGACGCCGCCGACTACGAGGAGTTCCTCAACGGCGCCTGGGCCCGGCCGGACTTGGACCGCGAGCTGACCGTCGTCGCCGTCCTCGACGGCGAGCCGGTCGCGTTCAGCGCGGTGCAGACGGACGGCGTGGACCGCTACTGGTCGGCGTTCTCGGCCTGCCGGCGGGACTTCCGGGGGCGGGGCCTGACCAAGCTCGCCAAGCTGGAGTCGCTGCGCCGGGCACAGGCGGCCGGCTACCGGCGGGCGTACACCAGCAACGACGCGACCAACGCGCCGATGCTCGCGATCAACGAGTGGCTCGGGTACGAGCGCTGCGCGAGCGAGCGGAAGTTCGTCAAGCGGCTGGACGGCTGAGCGGCGCAGCGTCCGGCCGACGGGCGGGAACGGGAGGGCGCGGCGCGGCCTCACTCGAAGGAGTGAACTGGGCGCATTTCCCGCCGTGGGCGCCGGGTGGACTGCAGTGCCGGGAGTTCCTGGTGTTCTACGGGGCATCACCTCACGGCAGACAGTTCGTGCCCGAGTCTTCCGTGCGGGGGATGGTATGGAGATCCTGCTTCAGGTCCTGGTCGGGTTCGTACCGGCTGTGATCGGTTTTCTCGCGGCCCGTTCCCTCGCCCGCGCCCGGCTCTTTCTCCGCTACGGCTTCCTCCGTGCGCTGCTGGCGCCGTACAGCCGGGTGCAGATCATCACCCCCAGCATCGAGGTGGCGGAGTTCGCCTTCGCCAAGGACGGCCGACGGCTGACCAGCCGGGGGCCGAAGAACGTCCTTTTCATGCCGATGGCCGAGGCGCGGGCGATCGCCCAACTCATCGACCTGCTGCGGAAGGTCAACCGGAAGGCGACGATCGAACTGGTCGCGGCCGGTTCGCAGGACCCGAGGATGCCGACGTTCTCGATCGGCGGCCCGAGCGTCAACCCGTACTCGGCGACCGTGCTCGGCGCCGCGTTCCCGGACTTCTGCATCGAGTACCCGGAGGCGGCCCGGGCCCGGTGGGGCGGGATGACCTTCGAGGCGCAGTACAACGCCGCGGACGAACTGATCCGGGACCACGGCTTCGTCTTCGTGACCCGCACCTCCCGGCACGCGCCGTGCATCGTGGTGTGCGGGGTCTTCGCCTTCGGCTCGGCGATGGCGGTGGAAGCGCTGGCGGCCGCGGGCCGGAAGTCGCCGCTGGCGGCGCTGTTCCGCAGCGGGGAGAAAGGATTCGCCGCGGTGGAGGGGCGGGTCATCGGCCTCGACACCGTGGACGTGACGGTGGAGGTCTGCCGGATCCTGCCGGCGGCGTGACGGAGAGCCGTGCGGGCGCGGCGCGAGGATGACCGGCCTCCTGCTTCGCCGGCCGGCAGGCCCGGCAGGCCCCCTGCTTCGTCGGCCGGCCCCCTCCTGCCTTGAGACGAAGCGGCCCAGGACCGGCCCAGGACCTTGCCGGTGCGAAGTCGGACAGGTCGGGACGCTCCGGGGCGGGAAATGGCTTGAATCGCAGGGGTTTTGCTCCACACCTGTCACATCATCGGCATAATCGCGCACATGACGATCAGCCGCGCGAACGTGAGCGCGATTGCCGAGGACCTGTACGTGTGGCTTCCGCCCAAGCGCGGCTGGGGGCTGGCCAACTGCGGGCTGCTGGCCTCGCCGAGGACCGCGCTCTGGATCGACACGCCCTACGACCCGTCCCTCGCCGCGGAGTTCCTCGCGGAGAGCCGGCAGCGGCTGGCCGACGGCGTGACCGTCGACCGGGTCGTCGTCACCCACGCCAACGGAGACCACCTCTGGGGCGCGGGCGTGCTCCCGGACGCCGAGGTGATCGCCACCCGCGAGGCGCTGGGCCACATCCACTACGAGCCGACGCCGAAGCAGCAGCACGCGCTGGTCTCGGGCAGCGATCCGGGGTCGCTGCTCGGCGGCTACCTCCGGCGCCACTTCGGCCAGTTCGACTGGTCGGCGACCGAGCCCGTCCACCCGCACACGGTCTTCAGCGGCGAGCTGGAGCTCCGGGTGGGGGAGTACCCCGTGCAGATCACCGCGCTGCCGTCCGCGCACACCGGCGGCGACCTGATCGTCCACCTGCCGCACCAGCGCGCGGTGTTCACCGGTGACGTGATCTTCGGCTCGACGCCCGAGCAGCCCGGCGACCACCCCTCGCACTGGGCCGGACCGCTGGAGAACATCGTCGGCGCCTGCGAACAGGCCCTGGCCACCGGCGCCGAGATCTTCGTCCCCGGCCACGGCCCGGTGCTGGACCGCGCCGGGGTCCGGGACCACATCGCCTACCTCGCCCACGTCCGCGAGCGCGCCCACGCGCTGCACACCGCCGGGATACCCGCGCTGGACGCCGCCCGGCGGATCATCGCCGAGCAGCGCCACCCCGAACTCGGCCTGCCCGAGCGGCTGGTGCTCACCGTCGCCGCCGAGTACCGGCACCTGGACGGCAGTGAGGTGCCGAACGTCCTGGAGGCGATGAGCCAGGTCGCCCTGGTGGCCAAGGAGCTGGACGAGGACGCCGGCCGCCCGCCGCGGCCCCGGCAGGACGCCCCCGCCCCCGCCTGACCCGGCGCCCGCGCCGATCCGCCCCAGCCCCCTTCGTACGAGGACGTCCGAGGACTTCGATGATGCAGATCGCGCTGCTCGCCCTGGCAGTGCTCGCGGTCGCCGCGCTCGCGGCTGCCGGTGTCCTGGCCCGCCTACGGACCCGTGCGCTCGCCCGGGCCGCCGCCGCCGAGACGGCCGCCGCCCACGGCGAGGAACGTGCCCGCGCCGCCGACGCCCGGCTGGCCCGCGGCGAACAGCAGCTGCGCGAGGCGCAGGCGGTCACCCGCCGGGCCACCGAGGAGGTGCAGCGCACCGAGACCCGGGCGCTGGCCGCGGAGGGCCGGGCCCGCGAGGCGGACCAGCGCACCGCCGAGGCGGAGCACCGCGCGGCCGAGGCCGACCTGCACGCCCGCGCGGCCGAGGACCGCACCGCCGAGGCCGTCCGGCGGGCCGCGGAGGCCGACGAGCGGGTCCGTGCCCTGCTGGCCGAGGTCGGCCACCTCGCCGCCGAGCGGGTGAGCGCCGCCGCGCTGCGGCTCATCCACCCCAACGCGCCCGCCGACGGCGCGCTGGACCCGCAGGGCGTCGGACCCGAGGCCGTGCGGGTGCTCCAGGCCGTCCTGGACGCCGCGACCACCGCCGTCACCGACGAGCGCGAGCGGGTCGACGCCGCCGCCCGGGCCGCGATGCGCGGAGCCACCTCCAAGATCCAGACCCTGCTGTACCAGATCCAGAGCCTGGTCCAGCAGCTCCAGCACGACAACGACGACCCCCGGCTGCTGGAGCTCGACTTCCGCAACGAGGTCGCGCTGCGCCGGATCCAGACCATCGCGGTGCTCTGCGAGGCCTGGCCCGGCCTGGCCCGGACGGACTCGCCGCTGGCCGAGGTGGTGCTCGGCGCGCTCTCCCGGGTGCCCGGCTACGCCCGGATCAAGGTGGCCAACCACCTGCGGGAGAACCGGCTGGCCGTGGCCGCCCGGGCCGCCGAGCCGCTCGCCATCACCATCGCCGAGCTGCTCGCCAACGCCACCGCGTACTCGCACCCGGAGACCGACGTCCCGGTCACCGTCCAGCAGGGTGGCCGCGGGGCGCTGGTGATCATCGACGACAGCGGCATCGGCATGGAGGAGGACCAGCTGCGCCGCGCCCGCCGGCTGCTGGCCGGCCCGCCCGAGGTGCTGCTCACCGAGCTGGGCAACCCGCCGAAGACCGGCTTCGCGGTGGCCGGCAAGCTGGCCCGTCAGTACGGCTTCGCCTGCCACATCGAGCCCTCGCCGTACGGGGGCATGCGGACCATCGTGCGGATCCCGGCCGGGCTCCTGACCGTGGTGGACGAGGAACAGCAGCTCTCGGTGCTCACCCCGCTGCCGCTGCGCGCCGGGACGGGGCCGGCGCCCGCGCCGACCGTCCAGGTGGTGCCGACGCCGCGCGCCGAGCCCGGTGACCGGACCGGGCACGACGTGCCGGCCGGGCACGACCTGCCGCCTCGGCACGCCGTGCCGGCCATGCACGTGGTGCCGCCGGTGCACGAGGTGCCGTCCGACGGCAGCGGCCTGCCCAGCCGGCGCAGGCGCCAGCCGCTCGCCCGGCAGCCGGCCGGCGCCCGGGCCGGCGGGGCCGTCGAGGGCGCGCCGGACGACACGCTCACCGGCCCGGCCGGCCGGACCCCCGAAGAGGCCGCCGCCCGCTGGCAGGCGCTGCAACAGGGCACCGGCTCCGGACGGGCCGCCGTCGCCCGGGCGGCGGCCTCCGACGGCGGGTACCCGGCCGCCCCGCAGCCGGCCGCCCCGCACGCGGACACCCCGCCCCCGGACGCCGAGCGTGCCGACGGCCCGGCCCCCGCCGCCGGCACCGCCGCCCGCACCGGCCCCGGGGCCGCCCGCCCGGGCCCGACCGGTCACCGCCCCGCCCAGCCCTCCGAAGGAGCCGAGCAGTGAGCAGTACGCCCAGCCCTACCGCCACCGATGAGATCTCGTGGGTGCTGACCCCGTTACTCGAGCTGCCGGGTGTCCTGCACGCGGTCATCGCGACCGGTGACGGCCTCGTCGAGGGCGCCTCGGACGGCCTCGGCCGCGCCTCCGCCGAGCGGGTCGCCGCGATGACGGCCACCGTGCACGCCGCCGCCCGCGCGTTCACCACCGCGTTCACCGACACCGAGCAGCCGCGGCTGGCGCAGACCGTGGTCGAGTCCGACCTGGGCTTCGCCATCGTCGTCCCGGCCGGCGAGAACACCTCGCTGGCCGTGTTCACCACCTCGGAGGCCCAACTCGGCAACGTGGCCTACCAGATGCAGGTCCAGGTCGCCGCCCTGGGCCACGCCCTGGCGAGCCCGGCCAGGCGGCAGGACGCCAGCGCCCGGTCATGACCGCCGTACCCCGCAGGCGGATGGTCCCCGCCTACCTGGCCACCGGAGGCCGGACCCGCCCCGGCACCGAGGGCTTCGAGCGGCTCACCGTGCTGCACGCCACCGGCGCCGAACCGCCACCGGCCCTGCAGGACCTGGAGGGCGAGCACCGGCGGCTCTGGGAGCTGCTGCAACCCGGCGCACTCACCGTGGTGGAGGCCGCCGCACACCTGAGGCTCCCGGTCAGCGCCACCGTCTTCCTCGCGGCCGACCTGGTCGAGGCGGGCTGTCTGCGCGCCCGCGCCCCGATCCCCCGCGCCCAGCAGACCGACCGCTCCATCGTCGAGAGGCTCCTCGTTGGACTCCGCACACTCCGGTAGCGCCGGGGGCCCCGCCGGCCCGGTCGGCGGCTCCGGCACCCCGGCCGGCAGCCCCGGTGACCCCGTCGGCGGCCAGGCAGACAGCCGGTCCCGGACGGGCCGCGTGGGCTACCTGCCCGACCGGGACCAGACGCTGATGAAGCTGGTCGTCGCCGGCCCGTTCGGCGTCGGCAAGACGACGCTCATCCGCACCCTCTCGGAGATCCCGACCCTCCACACGGAGGAGGCGATGACCGAGACCGGGGCCCCCGTCGACAGCACCGCGCTGCCGCCCGGCAAGGCCACCACCACGGTGGCGGTGGACTTCGGCCGCCTCACCCTGCCCGGCCAGGTGGTGCTCTACATGTTCGGCACCCCCGGCCAGCGCCGATTCTTCCCGCTCTGGCAGGACATCGCCCGCGGCGCCGTCGGCGCCCTCGTCCTGGCCGACACCCGCCGGCTGGCCGACTCCTTCGAGATCATGGACATGGTCGAGGAGCAGGGCCTGCCGTACGCGGTCGCCGTCAACCGCTTCCCCGACGCGCCCGCACACCCCGTCGAGGTGCTCCGGGCCCACCTCGACCTGCACGCCGAAACCCCGCTGGTGCTCTGCGACGCCCGCGACCGCGGCGCCAGCCTGGACGCGCTGATCGCGCTGGCCGAGCACGTCCTGCACGGCCTGCCCGCAGCACCCGACGCCGCCCCGGAGCAGCCGTGACCAGCACCGACACCACCAGCAGCACCGACACCACCGGCACGGACGCCGACACCACCGGCAGCACCGACAAAGGCGCCGCCACCACCGTCAGCACCGACAAAGGCGCCGACACCACCGTCACCGGCGCCGCCACTGTCACCGCCACCGCCGTACGCGCCACCGGCACCGACCCCGTGCGCGCCGCAACCGCGCCCGCCGACAGCGGCCCCGTCCCGATCCACGGCCCGGCGTTCGCCGCCGACCCGCAGCTCGTCTACGACCGGCTGCGCCGCTACGGCCCCGTCGCCCCGGTGGAGCTCGCCCCCGGCGTCGAGGCCCTGCTGGTCACCGACTACCAGGCCGCGCTGGACCTGCTCCGCGACACCGACACCTTCTCCAAGGACCCCCGGCCCTGGCAGCAGACCGTCCCGCCGGACTCCCCGCTGCTGCCGATGCTCGGCTACCGCCCCACCGCCTTCTTCGCCGACGGCGCCGAGCACGCCCGCTACCGCCAGGTGATCACCGACGGGCTCGCCCTGCTCGAACCGCACCTGCTGCAGCGCCGCATCGCCGAGGTCGCGCACCAGCTGATCGACGCCTTCGCGGCCACCGGCTCGGCCGACCTGATCTCCGAGTACGCGCGCCGGCTGCCGGTGGCCGTCTTCAACACCTGGTACGGCGTGCCGGAGGAGCACAGCGCCCGGCTGGTGGCCGGTATCGCGGACATGATCGAGTCCACCGAGAAGTCGGTCGCCGCCTACCTGCACCTCGTCTCGGTGGTCACCGAGATGGTCACCGACCGTCGCCTGCGGCCCCGGCACGACCTGACCTCGTGGTTCCTCACCCACCCGGCCGGGCTGGACGACGACGAGGTGGTCCGGCAGATCACCCTCACGATGATCGCCGGGCACGAGCCGACCGCCAACCTGATCGCCAACGCCCTGCTGCGGCTGCTCACCGACGCCCGCTACGCCGGTTCGCTGTTCGGCGGCGCGATGACCGCGCACCAGGCGATCGACGAGGCGCTCTGGCACGAGCCGCCGCTGGCCAACCTCTCCGCCCACTACCCGCGCTACGACGTCACCTTCCACGGCCGCGAGATCCCGGCCGGTTCGCTGGTACTGGTCTCCTACGCGGCCGCCAACTCCCAGGCCGCGCCGCCCATCGACGGCACCGAGCTGGGCAGCGGCCACTCCGCCCACCTGGCCTGGTCCGCGGGCCCGCACGCCTGCCCGGCCCGCGACCCCGCGCTGCTGATCGCGATCACCGCCATCGAGCAGCTGACCAGCCGCCTCAGCGACCTCGAACTCGCCACCCCGGCCGAGCACCTGCTCTGGCGCCCGGGCCCCTTCCACCGCGCCCTGGTCCACCTCCCGGTCCGCTTCCAGCCTGTCCCCGGGTAGCGCGGAGGCCCGGGAACCGAACCGGTTCCCGGGCCTCCGGCACGCGGGTCAGGCCTCCTCGGCCGGCTTCAGCGTCAGCGAGATGCTGTTGATGCAGTAGCGCTGGTCCGTCGGCGTCCCGTAGCCCTCGCCCTCGAAGACGTGCCCGAGGTGCCCGCCGCACGTCGCGCACCGCACCTCGACGCGGCGCATGCCG
This sequence comes from Kitasatospora sp. NPDC022785, assembly GCF_055561295.1. Taxonomy (NCBI): domain Bacteria; kingdom Bacillati; phylum Actinomycetota; class Actinomycetes; order Kitasatosporales; family Streptomycetaceae; genus Kitasatospora; species Kitasatospora sp. NPDC022785. The sequence continues at coordinate 128,968 of NZ_JBVHHB010000020.1, forward strand.
AGCGTGGTGTCCTCGATGTACTGGACGCGGTCCCCGGCGAGCGGCGCGTAGTAGGACGGCCAGCCGCAGTGGCTGTCGAACTTGGTCTCCGAGCTGAACAGCTCGGTGCCGCAGGCCCGGCAGCTGTAGACGCCGACCGTCTTGGTGTCGGTGTACTCACCGGTGAAGGGGCGCTCGGTGCCCGCCTCGCGGAGGACGTGGTACTCCTCCGGCGTGAGCTGGGCGCGCCACTCGGCGTCGGTCTTCTCGATCTCGTAGCTCATGACAGCGCACTCCCGGAGGCGGTGGACTCAGACGTTGGTGGCAACGTTCGCGAGGTGCCCGAGGATTTCCGGCCCGAGGTTGGTGACGTCCCCCGCGCCCATCGTCAGCAGCAGGTCGCCCGGGCGGGCCAGGCCGGCCAGCAGGGCGGGGGCGGCGTCGAAGGCGTGCTCGGCGGTGACGTCGGCACCGGCCCGCTTGGCCGCGTCGATGATCAGCTCGCTGGTGACGCCGGGGATCGGGTCCTCGCGGGCCGGGTAGATGTCGAGGACGACGGAGGCGTCGGCCAGGGCGAGCGCCTGGCCCATCTCCTCGGCGAGCTGCTGGGTGCGGCTGAACAGGTGCGGCTGGAAGACCACCAGCACCCGGCCCGCGCCCTCCAGACCCTCGCGGATCGCCTCCAGGTCGGCGGTCATCTCGGTCGGGTGGTGGGCGTAGGAGTCGATCACCTGGACGCCGCCCGCCTCGCCCTTGAGCTGGAGCCGGCGCCGCACGCCGGTGTAGGCGCCGAGCGCCTTGGCGAGGTCGGCGGCCGGGACGCCGAGCGCCACGCCGGCGGCCAGCGCGGCGACCGCGTTGTGGGCGTAGTGCCGGCCGGGCACCGAGACGGTGAAGGCGAGCTCGTCGCCGTCCAGCAGGACGGTGACCTCGCTGGTCATGCCGCGGGCGACCACCGACAGGACGCGGACGTCGGCGTCCTCGGCGGCGCCGACGGTGACGACGTTCAGGCCCTCGCGGCCGGCCACCCGGGAGGTCAGCTCGCGCGCACCGGAGTGGTCGGCGGAGACGACCAGGGTGCCGCCGGGGGTGATCCGGCCGACGAAGGTCTCGAAGGACTCGTAGATCTCGTCGATCGAGGCGTAGTTGGCGTGGTGGTCCAGCTCCACGTTGAGCACGATCGCCACCTCGGGCGCGTACTTGTGGAAGCTGCGGTCGCTCTCGTCGGCCTCGGCGACGAAGATCTCGCCGGTGCCGTGGTGGGCGTTGGAGCCGGGCGCGTCGAGGTCGCCGCCGATCGCGTACGAGGGGTCGAGGCCCAGCTCGCCGAGGGCGACGGCGAGCATGCTGGTGGTGGTGGTCTTGCCGTGGGTGCCGGCCACGGCCAGCGCCCGGCGGCCGCCCATCAGCGCGGCCAGCGCGTCGGAGCGGTGGACGACGGGGATGCCACGCTCGCGGGCGGCGGCCAGCTCCGGGTTGTCGGCGCGGATCGCGCTGGAGACGACGACGCTGCTGACGCCCTCGGGCAGGTTCTCGGCGGCGTGGCCGATGTGCACGACGGCACCGAGCGCGCGCAGCGCCAGGACGGTCTCGGACTCCTTGGAGTCGCTGCCGGAGACACCGGCGCCGCGGACCGCGAGGATCTTCGCCAGGCCGGACATCCCGGCGCCGCCGATGCCGATGAAGTGCGGGGCGTGCAGGTCGTGCGCGGCGTCGTTCAAGGCGGGGCTCCGTACGGGCGGGGGCAGGAACAGGGGGACAACGGGGGTCGGACGTGCGAATCGTCCTCGCGGACGGGCCGCAAGGACGATTCTGCACCACCGGTGGCGGCCTCCTCGTGCCCGAGGGCGGGCAGGCAGGGAGGCTCAGGAGTCGCTGGCGAACAGTCGCAGCACCGGGACACCCACCTTGTGCCGGGCCTGGGAGGCCCAGTCGCGGTGGAAGAACTCCTCCACGAAGTGCGGCGAGGTGAGCACCACCACCTCGTCGGCCCGGTGCTCCTCGACCACCGTGCGCAGCCGGTCCAGCGGCTTCTCCTCGACCAGCTCGCCGACCGCCTCGGCCCCGGCCCGGCGCAGGTGGCGCAGGCTGTGCTCCAGCGACTCGCCGGCCACCGTCGGCTCGTCGCCGGACTCGTCGTGCTCGCGCACCACCTTGTCGAGGTGGCCGAGCGCGACGTCGTCCAGCGCCCGCAGCAGCTCGTCCTGCTTGCCGCGCGGCTGCATCAGGACGACGAAGGACACCTTCTCGTCGCTGTGGAGCGTGGTGACCAGCTCCACATCGGCGTCGGAGAGCGCCTTTTCGATCATCAGTACCGTCTTGAACACGTGAATCCCTTCCAGTGGCCGGCCCCCGGGCCCCGGCATCGCATCCCATACTGCCCGGCGGAAGCTTTCCGCACGCTGCCCACCCGTCACACGGGCCACGCGGACGAAAGCTCCCGAACGGGATCGGGATCACGCTCCGGGGATCACGGGGTCGGCGAGGCCGAGTGCGGGTGAAGACGCAGGTAGCGGGTGAAGAGGAATCCTTTCTGCTCGATCAATGAGACCAGTCGCATCCGCTGCACGTCAGGCATTTCCGCATCGTGGATGATGCGCGGCGCGTCGCCGGCCGTGATCAACGGAGCCAGCGACAGGCACAGCTCGTCCAGCAGCCCCTGGGCCGCCAGTTGTCCCAGCAGCCGCGGGCCGCCCTCGCTCAGCAACCGCGTCCAGCCCCGCCCGGCGAGCGCCGCGACCGCCGCCCGCAGGTCCACCGAGCCCTTGCCGGCCACCACCACGTCGGCCACCTCGGCCACCGCGCGCCGGCTCTCCGCCGGGGCGTCCTCGGTGGTGATCACCACCGTCCGCACCAGCGGCTCGGTGAACAGCGGCGCCGCGAGGTCCAGCCCCAGGGAGCGGCTGACCACCGCGATCGCCGGGGCCGGGGCCTGCCCGGCCGCCCGGCGCGCCGCGGCGAACTCGGCCCGCGCCCGGCCCGGGCGGTAGCCCTCGGCGCGGACCGTCTCGGCGCCCACCAGCACCACGTCCGACAGCGCCCGCAGCACCCCGAAGATCCGCTTGTCGGCGTCCCCGGAGAGCCCCTCAGAGAGCCCGTCCAGCCCGGCCCCGCCGTCCAGGCCGGCCACCATGTTGGCGCGCAGCCACGGGCGGCCGTGATTCACCTGGTCGGGGTACGCGTAGACGGCGGCGAGCGACTCCAGCGAGGCCGGATCGGCGAACGGCTGGGCCAGCGGGCTGATCAACTGATGCATACCGCCAGTCTTCCACCGGGCTCCACCGACGGCCCCGCCCTGAGCCGTGCAGGACCAGGCGTACCCTCTACTAACGTGCCCGCAGCAGCCCCACACCCCGACGCCGCGACCGTGACCGGGTCGATAGCCACCGCTCCCGTCGCGCTCACCGACCGGCGCCCCGTCGTTCCCGCCGAGCGCCTGGTCGCCGAGATGGTCCCCCCGCCGCGCTTCTCCGACGTGAGCTTCGGGACGTACATCCCGGACCAGACCCAGCCCAGCCAGTACGAGGCCGTGCAGGTGCTGGAGCAGTTCGCCGGCACGCTCAACAGCGGCAACGGCTCCGCCCCCCGGCGCAGCTGGTTCCGCCGCAGCGCCCCCGCGCCCACCGGCCCGGCCGGCGTCTACCTGGACGGCGGCTACGGCGTCGGCAAGACCCACCTGCTCGCCTCGCTCTGGCACGCCGCGCCCGGCCCCAAGGCCTTCGGCACCTTCGTCGAGCTGACCAACCTGGTCGGCGCGCTCGGCTTCCAGCAGGCCGTGCAGACCCTCTCCGGGCACAAGCTGCTCTGCATCGACGAGTTCGAGCTGGACGACCCGGGCGACACCGTTCTGGTCTCCACCCTGCTCGGCCGCCTGGTCGAGAACGGCGTCAAGCTCTGCGCCACCTCCAACACCCTGCCGGAGAAGCTCGGCGAGGGCCGGTTCGCCGCCGCCGACTTCCTGCGCGAGATCCAGGGCCTGTCCGCCCACTTCCGCCCGATGCGGATCGACGGCCAGGACTACCGCCACCGCGGCCTCCCGGACGCCCCGCCGCCGTACGCCGACGCCCACGTGGACGCCGTCGCCGCCCGTACCCCGGGCGCCTCGCTGGACGACTTCGACGCGCTGCTGGCCCACCTCTCCGCCGTCCACCCCAGCCGCTACGGCGCGCTGCTGGACGACGTGCGGGCCGTCTGCCTGCGCGGGGTGCGGCAGGTCGACGACCAGTCCACCGCGCTGCGCCTGGTCGTCCTCGCCGACCGGATGTACGACCGCGAGCTGCCGATCACGGCCTCCGGCATCCCCTTCGACCAGGTCTTCCCGGAGGAGATGCTGCGCGGCGGCTACCGCAAGAAGTACCTGCGGGCCGTCTCCCGCCTGGTCGCCCTGGCCCGGGACAGCGCCAAGGCCGGCGCCGGGGACCGCGCGGAGTAGGCGCCGGCTGTCAGTGAGGGGTCGTACGGTGGACACGTGCGACCCATCACGAGTATTGAGCGGTCAGAGACGCCCTTCGAGGTCGTCAGTCCCTTCCAGCCCAACGGCGACCAGCCCGCGGCCATCGCCGAGCTGGAGCGCCGGATCCGCGCGGGCGAGAAGGACGTCGTCCTGCTCGGCGCCACCGGTACCGGCAAGTCGGCCACCACGGCGTGGATGATCGAGAAGCTCCAGCGCCCCACCTTGGTGATGGCGCCGAACAAGACGCTCGCGGCCCAGCTGGCCAACGAGTTCCGCGAGTTGCTGCCGAACAACGCGGTCGAGTACTTCGTCTCGTACTACGACTACTACCAGCCCGAGGCGTACGTCCCGCAGACGGACACCTACATCGAGAAGGACTCCTCGATCAACGAGGAGGTCGAGCGGCTGCGCCACTCGGCCACCAACTCGCTGCTCACCCGCCGGGACGTGGTGGTGGTCGCCTCCGTCTCCTGCATCTACGGCCTCGGCACCCCGCAGGAGTATGTCGACCGGATGGTGCGGCTCAAGGTCGGCGAGGAGATCGACCGCGACGTCCTGCTCCGCCGGTTCGTCGACATCCAGTACACCCGCAACGACCTCGCCTTCACCCGCGGCACCTTCCGGGTCCGCGGCGACACCATCGAGATCTTCCCGGTCTACGAGGAACTGGCCGTCCGGATCGAGATGTTCGGCGACGAGATCGAGGCGCTCTACACCCTGCACCCGCTCACCGGCGAGATCATCAGCCAGGACGACTCCGTCCACGTCTTCCCCGCCTCGCACTACGTGGCCGGCCCGGAGCGGATGGAGCGCGCCGTCAACGGCATCGAGCAGGAGCTGGAGCAGACGCTCGCCCGGCTGGAGAAGCAGGGCAAGCTGCTGGAGGCCCAGCGGCTGCGCATGCGCACCACCTACGACATCGAGATGCTCCGCCAGATCGGCACCTGCTCCGGCGTGGAGAACTACTCGATGCACTTCGACGGCCGCGAGCCGGGCTCCCCGCCGAACACCCTGCTCGACTACTTCCCGGAGGACTTCCTCCTGGTCATCGACGAGTCGCACGTCACCGTCCCGCAGATCGGCGCGATGTACGAGGGCGACGCCTCGCGCAAGCGCACCCTCGTCGAGCACGGCTTCCGGCTGCCCTCCGCGATGGACAACCGCCCGCTGAAGTGGGAGGAGTTCCTGGAGCGGACCGACCAGACCGTCTACCTCTCGGCCACCCCCGGCCCGTACGAGCTGTCGCGCGGTGACGGCCAGGTCGAGCAGATCATCCGCCCGACCGGCCTGATCGACCCCGAGGTGATCGTCAAGCCGACCGAGGGCCAGATCGACGACTTGGTGCACGAGGTCCGCAAGCGGGTGGAGAGGGACGAGCGCGTCCTGGTCACCACCCTCACCAAGAAGATGGCCGAGGACCTCACCGACTACATGCTCGGCCTGGACATCCGGGTCCGGTACCTGCACAGCGACGTCGACACGCTGCGCCGCGTCGAGCTGCTGCGCGAGCTGCGGGCCGGCCGGTACGACGTGCTGGTCGGCATCAACCTGCTCCGCGAGGGCCTCGACCTTCCCGAGGTCTCCCTGGTGGCGATCCTGGACGCCGACAAGGAGGGCTTCCTGCGCTCCGGCACCTCGCTGATCCAGACCATCGGCCGCGCCGCCCGTAACGTCTCCGGCCAGGTCCACATGTACGCGGACCGGATCACCCCCTCGATGGAGAAGGCGATCGAGGAGACCAACCGGCGCCGGGTCGTCCAGCAGGCCTACAACAAGAAGCACGGCATCGACCCGCAGCCGCTGCGCAAGAAGATCGGCGACATCCTGGACACCCTCGCCCGCGAGGACGTGGACACGGACGAGCTGCTCTCCTCCGGGTACCGCGGTGCGGCGTCCAAGGGCAAGGCCCCGGTGCCGGCGCTGGGCGCGGACCGCAAGCCGGCCAAGTCCCTGCCGGCAGCCGAGCTGGCCGAGCTGATCCAGTCGATGACGGACCGGATGCACGCGGCCGCGACGGACCTCCAGTTCGAGGTCGCGGCCAGGCTGCGTGACGAGGTCAAGGAGCTGAAGAAGGAGCTGCGGCAGATGCGGGAGGCGGGCATCGCCTGATTTCCCCGGGAGTGCGGGCCCACGCCGGGCCTGGCCGGTTCTGGCGCCGGTCAAGCCCCGCGGTGTCTCAGGCTCGCCACAAACGGGTAGGCGCTGGCCGGTGCGTCCCACCGCAGGCCCTAGGCTGGCCTGCGGTGCCGCCCCCGGGACGGGGCGGTCGCATCAGGGGGCCTCAGCCGGGGGACGGCAACGGGGTGTTCCACCGTGGAGCCGGCGCGGGGACCGACCGCGCGGCTGGGCAGAGAGGACAACGCCGTGTCGGTGAACCTTGCCAAGGGGCAGCAGGTCAGCCTGCAGAAGGGTTCGGGCGAGTCGCTGACCGTCGTCCGGATGGGGCTGGGGTGGAAGGCGGCGCCCAGGCGCGGTCTCTTCGGCAGCCGCACCCGGCAGATCGACCTGGACGCCTCGGCGCTGCTGTACGCCGAGCAGACCCCGTCCGACGTGGTCTTCTTCCAGCACCTGGAGAGCAACGACGGATCCGTCCGGCACACCGGCGACAACCTGGTCGGCGGCAGCGGAGCGGGCGAGGACGACGAGTCGATCCTGGTCGACCTGGTGCACGTGCCGGCGCACATCACCCAGGTGGTGTTCACCGTCAGCTCGTACACCGGGCAGACCTTCGCCGAGGTGCAGAACGCGTACTGCCGGCTGGTGGACGAGTCCACCGGGCTGGAGCTGGCCCGGTACGAGCTGGCCGGCGGCGGCCCGCACACCGGGCAGATCATGGCCAAGGTGTTCCGCGAGGCCTCCGGCGGCTGGGGCATGGAGGCGATCGGCGCGCCCGCCCGGGGCCGGACCTTCCAGGACCTGCTCCCGGCGATCGAGCCGTTCCTGTAGCGAGCCGCTCCCGCAGCAAGGCCGGAAAGCACCCCCGGAGGGGGCGCACGGGGCGGTTCTTTACCTTCTTTACCTTTCTTTGGACTTCCTGTTACTCTCGATGGCAGCGGAGGGGAGTATTCCCTCGCAGTCGTCCCGTCATCACGGGTGCCCTCGAAGCGGCACCCCGGGGCACTGGTCCGCGGACGCGCCCCAGCGGGTCCGACGGGCGGAAGAGACCTCCGGCAGTGACGATGACTGTCTCGCCTACCTGCCGGAGGAGCAGTAGTGGACGTTTCCGTAAGCATGTGGGTCGGCACGATCGGTGTGCTGGTGGCGCTGATCGTGGCCGACTTCTTCATCGGCGGGCGCAAGCCGCACGAGGTGTCGGTCAAGGAGGCCGGAATCTGGACCACGGTCTGGATCGTGCTGGCCGCGGTCTTCGGCGGGTTCCTCTGGTGGCACTCCGGTTCGCAGCCGGCCGGTGAGTTCTTCGCCGGGTACATCACCGAGAAGTCGCTCAGTGTCGACAACCTGTTCGTGTTCATTCTGATCATGGGCAAGTTCGCGGTGCCGAGGATCTACCAGCAGCGCGTGCTGATGTTCGGTGTGATCATCGCGCTGGTGCTGCGCGCGGTGTTCATCGCCGGCGGCGCGGCGCTCGTGGCGCAGTTCTCCTGGGTGTTCTTCATCTTCGGCGGCTTCCTGGTGTGGACCGCCTGGAAGCTCATCAAGGAGGCCCGGGCCGAGGAGGAGGACGACGAGTTCGAGGAGAACCGCCTGCTCAAGTCGATCGAGCGGCGCTTCCCGTCCGCCGACAAGTACCACGGCACCAAGCTCTTCATCCGGGAGAACGGCCGTCGGCTGATGACGCCGATGCTGATCGTGATGCTGGCCATCGGCACCACGGACGTGCTGTTCGCACTGGACTCGATCCCCGCGATCTTCGGCCTCACCCAGGACCCGTACATCGTGTTCACCGCCAACGCCTTCGCCCTGATGGGCCTGCGCCAGCTGTACTTCCTGATCGGCGGCCTGCTGAAGAAGCTGGTCCACCTCTCGTACGGCCTGTCGGTGATCCTCGGCTTCATCGGCGTGAAGCTGGTGCTGCACGCGCTGCACGAGCAGGGTGTGCACGTCCCCGAGATCGGCATCCCGTTCTCGCTGGGCTTCATCGTGGTGGTGCTCGCCATCACCACCGTGACCAGCCTGATGGCCTCGAAGAAGCAGGAGCGGGAAGCGGTGGAGTCGGAGAAGATCGACGCCTGACGCCTGACGCCTGACGCCTGACGCCTGACGCGTGACGCGTGACGCGTGACGCCTCACGCATAGCACGGCGGGCCCGCGACCGGACAGTGGTCGCGGGCCCGCCGTCGTTCCCGGCCGCCGGGGCGGCTCCTACCAACCGCGCTTGCGCCAGGCGGGCAGCTGGGGTCGCTCGGCGCCGAGGGTGGTGTCGTTGCCGTGGCCGGGGTAGACCCAGGCCTCGTCCGGCAGGACGTCGAAGATCTTCTCGTTGACGTCCCGGAAGAGGCTCTCGAAGGCCGCCTCGTCGCCCCAGGTGTTCCCCACGCCGCCTGGGAAGAGGCAGTCGCCGGTGAAGACGTGCTGGTGGCCCTGGGGGTCGTCGTAGACCAGCACGATCGCGCCCGGCGTGTGGCCGACCAGGTGCCGGACGGTCAGCTCCACCTGGCCGACCCGCAGGGTGTCGCCGTCCGCCAGCAGCACCTCGGTGGGGACGTCGATGCCCTCGGCGTCGTGCACGCCGGCCGCGGTGCGGGCGCCGGTGGCCGCGACCACCTCGGCGAGCGCGCCCCAGTGGTCGTGGTGGCGGTGCGTGGTGACCACGGTGGCCAGGTCCTCGCCGACGGTCTCCAGCAGCACCGGCGCGTCGGCGGCGGCGTCGATCAGCAGCTGCTCGTCGGTGGCCCGGCAGCGCAGCAGGTAGGCGTTGTTGTCGTACGGCCCGACGGCCACCTTCGTGATGATCAGATGGGCCAGCTCGCGCACGTCCGGCGGTCCGCCGACCTTGACCGCTCCGTGGTACGTCATCCGTCCGCTCCTCGAATCGTGGATGGATCGCCTTGGGGCGAGTCCTCGCAGTCCTGCCCTGACAGCATCGTCCCGCCGTCAGCCCAGCGGGGGAAGCGGGGGCAGCGCGGCGCGGCCGTCGGCGAGCTGGACGCCGCCCCGGTGGACCTGGAGGCCGTCGCCGTCGGAGCGGCCGGAGAGCCAGGCGGTGAGCGCCCGCACGGGGCCCTCGGCGGTGAGCTCCGCGGTGCCCCCGGAGCCGATCCCGGCCCGGTCCTCGGTGTCGTCGGCGACCAGCTCGATCGCGGGCAGGCCCTCGGCGCCGGCCAGCTTCTCCGCCAGGCGGCGGAACTCGGCCACCGCGAAGACCTCGGGCCAGTGCGCGGGGGTGTAGCCGGCGTCCAGGTCGACGTGGTGGTACTCGACCTCCATCAGCCGCTTCCAGGGGAGGTCGTGCGCAGGGAAGGTGTAGCCGCTGCGGTGCCGCAGTGTGGCCGTCCAGGCCTCGTCGGGCAGCAGAGCGGCCGCCGCGGCGAACCGCTCGGCCGAGGCGCGCAGGTCGTCGAGCTGGACGTCCAGCGGGCGCGGCGCGCCGGCCTCGATGTCCTGGTCGCGGGCCTCGTTGCTGGCGTACTGCGGGATGTCGGTGCCGGTGCGGGCGCCGTTCAGCAGGTTGACCAGGGAGTCGGCGTTGCGGGCGACGTGGGCCAGGACGTGGCCCCTGGTCCAGCCGGGCAGGGCGGAGGGCTCGGCGACGGCCTCCGGCTTCAGCCCGGAGACGCCGTGCAGCAGGTGCCCGGTGCTCTGGACGACCAGGCGCAGCCGCTCGTGGGCGAGCGCGGCGGCGGCGGTGGCGGTCTCGGGGGTGGTCATCGGGTACGGCCTCCGGTTGACGGTCCTGCGAGCGTTGCCCGGGCAGGCCCTCGCTCGTTGACGAGGGTGACGCTATCGCCGATGCCACGGCTGAGCAGGGCTTTTCTCGAACTGCCGGGGTCCGCGCCCCATGAGCGCTTCACTCGTTCGGGTGGACCCGGCTGGACGAGCTCGATAATCGAACGCGTGAGCTAGTAGGCTGGCTGCCGCATCCTGGAAGAAGTACGCATCACTTTCACCAGCCATCTCGCCCCGGAGAAAGGCGCCAGAAGCAGTGGCCGACCGCCTCATCGTCCGCGGTGCTCGCGAGCACAACCTCAAGAACGTCTCGCTCGACCTGCCCCGCGACTCCCTCATCGTCTTCACGGGCCTCTCCGGGTCCGGCAAGTCCTCGCTGGCCTTCGACACGATCTTCGCCGAGGGGCAGCGCCGGTACGTCGAGTCGCTGTCCTCCTATGCCCGCCAGTTCCTCGGGCAGATGGACAAGCCCGACGTCGACTTCATCGAGGGCCTCTCCCCGGCCGTCTCGATCGACCAGAAGTCCACCAACCGCAACCCGCGCTCGACCGTCGGCACCATCACCGAGGTCTACGACTACCTGCGCCTGCTGTTCGCCCGGATCGGCAAGCCGCACTGCCCGCACTGCGGCCGCCCGATCGCCAAGCAGTCCCCGCAGGCCATCGTGGACAAGGTGCTGGAGCTCACCGAGGGCACCCGGTTCCAGGTGCTCAGCCCGGTGGTGCGCGAGCGCAAGGGCGAGTTCGTCGACCTCTTCGCCGACCTCCAGTCCAAGGGCTACGCCCGCGCCCGGGTGGACGGCGAGACGATCCAGCTCGCCGAGCCGCCCAAGCTCAAGAAGCAGGAGAAGCACACCGTCGAGGTGGTGATCGACCGCCTCACCGTCAAGGAGAGCGCCAAGCGCCGCCTGACCGACTCGGTGGAGACGGCCCTGCGGCTGAGCGGCGGCATGGTCGTGCTCGACTTCGTCGACCTCCCGGAGGGGGATCCGGAGCGCGAGCGGATGTACTCCGAGCACCTCTACTGCCCGTACGACGACGTGTCGTTCGAGGAGCTGGAGCCGCGCTCGTTCTCGTTCAACTCGCCATTCGGCGCCTGCCCGGACTGCTCGGGCCTGGGCAACCGGATGGAGGTGGACCCGGAGCTGGTCGTCCCCGACGACGAGAAGTCGCTGGACGAGGGTGCCATCCACCCGTGGTCCGGCGGCCACACCAAGGAGTACTTCCAGCGGCTGATCGACGCCCTCGCCGGCGAGCTGGGCTTCCGTACCGACATCCCCTGGGCCGGGCTGCCGGCGCGTGCCAGGAAGGCGCTGCTGTACGGGCACAAGCACCAGGTCGAGGTGCGCTACCGCAACCGCTACGGGCGGGACCGCTCGTACACCACGGGCTTCGAGGGCGCCGTCCCGTTCATCCAGCGCCGCCACACCGAGGCGGAGAGCGACTCCAGCCGCGAGCGCTTCGAGGGCTACATGCGCGAGGTGCCCTGCCCGACGTGCGAGGGCACCCGGCTCAAGCCGGTGGTGCTCGCCGTCACCGTCGAGGGCCGGTCGATCGCGGACGTCTCGGCGATGTCGATCAGCGACTGCTCGGACTTCCTCGGCGCGATGAAGCTCAACGCCCGGGACAAGCAGATCGCCGAGCGCGTCCTCAAGGAGGTCAACGAGCGGCTGCGCTTCCTGGTCGACGTCGGCCTGGACTACCTCTCGCTCAACCGCGCGGCCGGCACCCTCTCCGGCGGCGAGGCCCAGCGGATCCGGCTCGCCACCCAGATCGGCTCCGGCCTGGTCGGCGTGCTCTACGTGCTGGACGAGCCCTCCATCGGCCTGCACCAGCGCGACAACCACCGCCTGATCGAGACCCTCGTCCGGCTGCGGGACATCGGCAACACCCTGATCGTCGTCGAGCACGACGAGGACACCATCAAGATGGCCGACTGGGTGGTCGACATCGGGCCCGGCGCCGGCGAGCACGGCGGCAAGGTGGTGCACTCCGGTTCGCTGAAGCAGCTGCTCGGCAACAAGGAGTCGCTGACCGGCCAGTACCTCTCCGGCAAGAGGTCCATCCCGATCCCGGCCGCCCGCCGCGACCGGGACAAGAAGCGCCAGCTGACCGTCCACGGCGCCCGCGAGCACAACCTCAAGGACGTCACGGTCGGCTTCCCGCTCGGCACCTTCACCGCGATCACCGGCGTCTCCGGCTCCGGCAAGTCGACGCTGGTCAACGACATCCTCTACACCCACCTCGCCCGGGAGCTGAACGGCGCCCGCAGCGTGCCGGGCAGGCACACCCGGATCACCGGCACCGACCTGGTGGACAAGGTGGTGCACGTCGACCAGTCGCCGATCGGCCGCACCCCGCGCTCCAACCCGGCCACCTACACCGGCGTGTTCGACCACGTCCGGCGGCTCTTCGCGGAGACGCAGGAGGCCAAGGTCCGCGGCTACCTGCCCGGCCGGTTCTCGTTCAACGTCAAGGGCGGCCGCTGCGAGAACTGCTCCGGTGACGGCACCATCAAGATCGAGATGAACTTCCTGCCCGACGTCTACGTGCCGTGCGAGGTCTGCCACGGCGCCCGGTACAACCGGGAGACGCTGGAGGTCCACTACAAGGGCAAGTCCATCGCCGAGGTGCTGGACATGCCGATCGAGGAGGCGCTGCACTTCTTCGAGGCCGTCCCGGCGATCGCCCGCCACCTGAGGACGCTCAACGACGTCGGCCTCGGCTACGTCCGGCTCGGCCAGTCCGCGCCGACGCTCTCCGGCGGCGAGGCGCAGCGCGTCAAACTCGCCTCCGAGCTCCAGAAGCGCTCCACCGGGCGGACGGTCTACGTGCTGGACGAGCCCACCACCGGTCTGCACTTCGAGGACATCAGCAAGCTGATCAAGGTGCTCTCCGGCCTGGTGGAGAAGGGCAACACGGTGATCGTCATCGAGCACAACCTCGATGTGATCAAGACCGCCGACTGGATCGTCGACATGGGCCCCGAGGGCGGCTCCGGCGGCGGCATGGTGGTCGCCGAGGGCACCCCGGAGCAGATCGCGGCCGTCCCGGAGAGCCACACCGGCAAGTTCCTGCGGGACATCCTCCCGGGCGAGTTCACCGACGCCCCGGTCGCGGTCAAGGCCCCGCGCAAACGGGCCGCCGCGAAGAAGTAGCCCCCGGAGCAGCACCGCGCGACGCCCTCACCGGCCGCCCCCGCCCCAGGGGGCGGCCGGTGAGGGCCGCATAGACTTCCCGGCGACCGCAGCAGCCGAGCCCGCCGCCAGACCAGGAGCGAACCCATGTCCGAGGCCCCCGAGAGCCCGCAGGCCGAGAGCCCCGCCACCTCCCGCCGCACCCTGCTCTGCGGGGCCGCGGCCGTCCTCGCCGCCGGCGGCGGAGCCCTGGCGGTCTCCGGCTGTTCGTCCTCCTCCGGCTCGTCCGGCTCCTCCTCCGCCAAGACCCCGGTGGACGTCGGCCCGGCCGCCGCCGTGCCGGTCGGCGGCGGCACCGTCTACCGCGATCAGAAGATCGTGGTGACCCAGCCGGCCGAGGGCCAGTACAAGGCGTTCAGCGCCAAGTGCACCCACGCCGGCTGCATCGTCGACCAGGTCAAGAACCAGAAGATCCAATGCCCCTGCCACGGCAGCATGTTCGGCATCACCGACGGCGCGGTGCTGGACGGCCCCGCCCCCACCCCACTGCCCCAGTACACGGTGGCGGTCGAGGGCGGCAACCTCAAGGTGACCCCGAGCTGAAGCAGTTGATCTCCGCCCAGTTGATCTCCCCTCCGCAGGCCCGGCCCGACTCGGTACGGTGGACCCATGGCTGACCCGTCCACCTACCGCCCGGCGCCGGGCGCGATCCCGACCTCGCCGGGTGTCTACAAGTTCCGCGACGCCCACGGCCGGGTCATCTACGTGGGCAAGGCCAAGAGCCTGCGCCCCCGGCTGTCGTCCTACTTCCAGGACCTCGCCGGGCTGCACCCGCGTACCGCGACGATGGTGACCACCGCGGCCTCGGTGGAGTGGACGGTGGTCGCCACCGAGGTCGAGGCGCTCCAGCTGGAGTACTCCTGGATCAAGGAGTTCGACCCCCGCTTCAACGTCAAGTACCGCGACGACAAGAGCTATCCGGAGCTGGCGGTCACCCTCGACGAGGAGTACCCGCGGGTCCAGGTGATGCGCGGGGCGCACAAGAAGGGCGTGCGCTACTTCGGCCCGTACGGGCACGCCTGGGCGATCCGCGAGACGGTCGACCTGCTGCTGCGCGTCTTCCCCGTGCGCACCTGCTCCAACGGCGTCTTCAAGCGCGCCCGCCAGGTCGGCCGGCCCTGCCTGCTCGGCTACATCGGCAAGTGCGCCGCGCCCTGCGTCGGCAAGGTCTCGGCCGACGAACACCGGGCGCTCGCCGAGGACTTCTGCGACTTCATGGCCGGCCGCACCGGCAACTACCTGCGCCGGCTGGAAGAGCAGATGCAGGAGGCCGCCGCGGAGATGGAGTACGAGAAGGCGGCCCGTCTGCGCGACGACATCGGGGCGCTCAAGCGCGCGATGGAGAAGAACGCCATCGTGCTCGCCGACGCCACCGACGCCGACCTGCTCGCCCTCGCCGAGGACGAGCTGGAGGCCGCCGTCCAGATCTTCCACGTCCGCGGCGGCAGGGTCCGCGGCCAGCGCGGCTGGGTCACCGACAAGGTCGAGGACGTGGACACCGCGGGCCTGGTCGAGCACGCCCTCCAGCAGCTCTACGGCAGCACCAGGGGGGACGAGCGGAACGAGTCCGTCCCGCGCGAGGTGCTGGTGCCCGCGCTGCCCGAGCCGGCCGAGCCGGTGAAGGAGTGGCTGAGCAGCCTGCGCGGCGCCCAGGTGGACCTTCGCATCCCGCAGCGCGGCGACAAGAAGGACCTGATGGCCACCGTGCAGCGCAACGCCCAGCAGGCGCTGGCGCTGCACAAGACCAAGCGCGCCTCCGACCTCACCACCCGCAGCCGCGCCCTCCAGGAGATCGCCGACGCGCTGGAGCTGGACTCCGTGCCGCTGCGCATCGAGTGCTTCGACATCTCGCACCTCCAGGGCGAGGACGTGGTCGCCTCGATGGTGGTCTTCGAGGACGGCCTGGCCCGCAAGAGCGAGTACCGTCGCTTCCAGATCAAGGGTTTCGAGGGCCAGGACGACGTCCGCTCGATGCACGAGGTGATCAGCCGGCGGTTCCGCCGCTACCTCCAGGAGCGCGAGGAGACGGGGGAGTGGGCCGTCCCCGAGGCCGACGACCCGGGCGCCGCGCCCGCCGCCGACGGCACCCCGGAGACCCCCGCCGACGGCGCCCCGGAGACCCCCGCCGAGGGCGGCTCCGAGATCCCCGCCGGGCCGATCGACCCGGACACGGGCCGCCCCCGCCGCTTCGCCTACCCGCCACAGCTGTTGGTCGTCGACGGCGGCCAGCCGCAGGTCGCGGCCGCCAGGCGTGCCCTGGACGAGCTGGGCATCGACGACGTCGCGCTCTGCGGCCTGGCCAAGCGTCTGGAGGAGGTCTGGCTGCCCGGTGAGGACGACCCGGTGGTCCTGCCGCGCAGCAGCGAGGGCCTCTACCTGCTCCAGCGGGTCCGCGACGAGGCGCACCGCTTCGCCATCACCTACCAGCGCAACAAGCGTTCCAAACGACTCACCGCCGGGGAGCTGGACTCCGTCCCCGGCCTCGGCGAGACTCGCCGCCAGGCGCTGCTCAAGCACTTCGGCTCGCTGAAGAAGCTCCGTGCGGCCACCGTCGACGAACTCTGCGCCGTCCCCGGCATCGGACGCCGGACGGCGGAGACTGTTGCGGCAGCGTTGGCGTCCCGTACACCCGCGGCACCGGCTGTGAACACCGCCACCGGCGAGATCATCGATGACAGCGCCGACGCGGCCGGCCCAGCGGCCGCCGCAGCGCCCCAGACCGCACCGTCCCAGGAGACGCCATGACGGCCGACGCCGCCCGTCAGCCGGCGCGCCCCGCTCTCACTCGCCCGAGTGAGCCGGGGAAGCGTGCCCGCGCGACGCGCGTTCTCCTCAGCAGAACCATCGAGAGCGGGGAACCGAAGTGACCATGTCCGACCATGGGGGTACCACCCGGCCGGAGGCTGGGGGAGAGAACGCCCCGGAACTGGTGATCATCTCCGGCATGTCCGGAGCAGGCCGCTCCACCGCGGCCAAGTGCCTGGAGGACCTCGGCTGGTTCGTGGTGGACAACCTGCCGCCGGCCCTCATCCCGACCATGGTCGACCTCGGCGCCCGCTCCCAGGGCAACGTGGCGCGGATCGGTGCCGTGGTGGACGTCCGCGGCCGGCAGTTCTTCGACGACCTGCTCACCTCGCTGGACGAGCTGGAGAAGCGCGGCGTCCGGCTGCGCGTCGTCTTCCTGGACTCCTCCGACGACGCCCTGGTCCGCCGCTTCGAGAGCGTCCGCCGCCCGCACCCGCTCCAGGCCGACGGCCGGATCGTCGACGGCATCGCCCAGGAGCGCGACCTGCTGCGCGAGCTGCGGGGCGAGGCCGACCTGGTGATCGACACCTCCAACCTCAACGTGCACCAGCTGCGCGCCAAGCTCGACGCCCAGTTCGCCGACCACGACGAGCCCGAGCTGCGCGCCACCGTGATGTCCTTCGGCTTCAAGTACGGTCTGCCGGTCGACGCCGACCTCGTGGTGGACTGTCGCTTCCTGCCCAACCCGCACTGGGTCCCCGAGTTGCGCGCCCGCACCGGCACCGACGCCGACGTCGCCGACTACGTGTTCCAGCAGCCCGGCGCCAACGAGTTCCTCAACGGCTACACCGAGCTGCTGCGGATCGTGACCGAGGGGTACCGCCGCGAGGGGAAGCGCTACATGACGCTTGCCGTAGGCTGCACCGGTGGCAAGCACCGCAGCGTCGCGATGTCCGAGCGCCTGACGAAGCGTCTCATCGCGGACGGAGTGGAAACCGTGCTCGTCCACCGTGACATGGGACGGGAGTAGCCGCCTCGCCCCTGCCGGGCCGCCGGCGGAGGGCCGGCGGCGGGCAAGAGGAACGCGAGGTAGGTGTGACGGGATACGTGCCCGGGCGGCAGCTCCAGAACAAGACCGCCGACCGGACGGGGGTCCCGGCGCGCGCCGGGACCCCCGTCCGGTCCCGGACCGGGCAGGCCCGGACCAGCCCGGCCCGCCCCGGCCCCGCCCGCACCAGCCAGGCCCCCCGGTCCAACCAGGCGCCCAGGATCACCGCCCTCGGCGGCGGCCAGGGGCTCTCCGCCTCGCTGTCCGCCCTGCGCCGGCTCACCACCGACCTCACCGCCGTGGTCACGGTGGCCGACGACGGCGGCTCCAGCGGCCGGCTGCGCGAGGAGCTCGGGGTGCTGCCCCCGGGGGACCTCCGCAAGGCGCTGGCCGCGCTCTGCGGCGACGACGACTGGGGCCGCACCTGGTCCGAGGTGATCCAGCAGCGCTTCACCGGCACCGGGGGGCTGGGCGGCCACGCCGTCGGCAACCTGTTGATCGTGGCGCTCTGGGAGAAGCTCGGGGATCCGGTGGCCGCCCTGGACTGGGTGGGCCGGCTGCTGAACGTCCAGGGCCGGGTGCTGCCGATGTCGGCGGTGCCGCTGGACATCGAGGCGATAGTCCGCGGCCACGACCCGGCCCACCCCGGAGCGGTCTCCGCCGTCCGTGGGCAGGCCAGCGTGGCCGTGACGCCGGGCACCGTGGAGTCGGTCCGGCTGCTGCCGGACGAGCCGCCGGCCGTGCCGGAGGCCGTCACCGCCGTCCGCGAGGCGGACTGGGTGGTGCTCGGCCCCGGCTCCTGGTTCACCAGCGTGCTGCCGCACCTGCTGGTGCCCGAGCTGGCCCAGGCGCTCACCGAGACCCGCGCGCGCCGTCTGCTCACCCTGAACCTCGCCCCCCAGCCCGGCGAGACGGAGGGCTTCACCCCGCAGCGTCACCTGGAGGTCATCGCCGACCACGCCCCCGCCCTTGCGGTGGATGCGATCCTGGTGGACGAGCGCGCCGTCACCGGCGGCGCCTTCGGCCAGGCGGACCTGGCCGGCCTGGAGAAGGCCGCCGAGCGGATGGGCGCGGCCCTGGTGCTCGGGCGGGTCGCCCGTACCGACGGCACGCCGCGACACGACCCGGAGCTCTTGGCAGCCGCGTACGACCGGATTTTCCGGACACATGGAAGGATCGGGCCATGGCGATGACTCCAGCGGTGAAGGACGAAATCAGCCGGCTCCCGGTCACCCGGGCCTGCTGCCGCAAGGCGGAGGTCTCGGCGATCCTGCGTTTCGCGGGCGGGCTGCACATCGTGAGCGGCCGCATCGTGATCGAGGCGGAGCTGGACACCGGCGCGGCGGCGCGCCGGCTGCGCAAGGACCTGCTGGAGATCTTCGGACACTCCTCGGACCTCGTCGTGATGGCGCCCGGCGGCCTGCGCCGCGGCAGCCGCTACGTGGTCCGGGTGGTCAAGGACGGTGAGCTGCTGGCCCGCCAGACCGGTCTCGTGGACGGCCGCGGTCGGCCGATCCGGGGCCTGCCCCCGGCCGTCGTCTCCGGCGCCACCTGCGACGCCGAGGCGGCGTGGCGCGGGGCGTTCCTGGCGCACGGCTCGCTCACCGAGCCCGGCCGTTCGTCCTCCCTGGAGATCACCTGCCCCGGCTCCGAGGCCGCCCTCGCGCTGGTCGGTGCCGCCCGCCGGCTCGGCATCCCGGCCAAGGCCCGCGAGGTGCGCGGCGTGGACCGGGTGGTGATCCGCGACGGCGACGCCATCGGCGCGCTGCTGACCCGGCTCGGCGCCCACGAGTCGGTGCTGGCCTGGGAGGAGCGCCGGATGCGGCGTGAGGTGCGGGCCACCGCCAACCGCCTGGCCAACTTCGACGACGCCAACCTGCGCCGCTCGGCCCGCGCCGCGGTGGCGGCCGGCGCCCGGGTGCAGCGCGCGCTGGAGATCCTCGGCGAGGAGGTGCCCGAGCACCTGGCCGCCGCGGGGCAGCTGCGGATGCAGCACAAGCAGGCCTCGCTGGAGGAGCTGGGCGCGCTGGCCGACCCGCCGCTGACGAAGGACGCGGTCGCCGGCCGGATCCGCCGGCTGCTGGCGATGGCCGACAAGCGCGCCTCGGAGCTGGGCCTGCCGAGCACCGAGGCCAATCTGACCGACGAGATGGCGCTCAACTAGCGATCACGGTCCGTGAGTACGAGCGGCCGGTGTCCGGATTCCGGACACCGGCCGCTCTGTGTTCGGACGCCAGCGAACAGGGGTTGACAACGCGCTCCGCAGGCCTGGAGCAACTCCCGCGACGGCAAGGGGAGAAGGCCTGTTCGTGAGCTATTGACACGCCACGCCAAGGCGTCCGACCCGGGCTGATGTGCCCTCTCAGGCCTCGGAGGGGTAGGGTCATAGGCGGTCGGGGACATCCCAAATTCCACCCCGTCGGCATAGTTCCGGCGTACCTAACGAGGAGATCGGTTCGTGACGATCCGGGTAGGCATCAACGGATTCGGCCGCATCGGCCGCAACTTCTTCCGTGCGGTCAAGGCCCAAGGCGCGGACATCGAGATCGTCGGTGTCAATGACCTGACCGACACCAAGACCCTGGCGCACCTTCTCAAGTACGACTCCATCCTGGGCACCTTCCCCGGCGAGGTCTCGCACACCGAGAACAGCATCACCGTCGACGGCAAGACCTTCAAGGTCATCGCCGAGCGTGACCCGGCCAACCTGCCCTGGGGCGAGCTGGGCGTGGACATCGTCATCGAGTCCACCGGCATCTTCACCAAGGCCGATGCGGCCAAGAAGCACGTCACCGCCGGCGCCAAGAAGGTCATCATCTCGGCGCCCGCCACCGACGAGGACGTCACCATCGTGATGGGCGTCAACGACGACAAGTACGACGCCGCCAAGCACACCGTCATCTCCAACGCCTCCTGCACCACCAACTGCGTGGCGCCGCTGGCCAAGGTGCTGAACGAGAACTTCGGCATCGTCAAGGGTCTGATGACCACGGTGCACGCGTACACCAACGACCAGGTCACCCTGGACTTCCCGCACAAGGACCTGCGTCGCGCCCGCGCCGCCGCCCTCAACATCATCCCGACCTCCACCGGTGCCGCCAAGGCCACCGCGCTGGTGCTGCCGGAGCTGAAGGGCAAGCTGGACGGCACCTCGCTGCGCGTCCCGGTCCCGACCGGCTCGATCACCGACCTGGTCGTCACCCTGGAGCGCGACGTCACCGTCGAGGAGGTCAACGCGGCCTTCCAGAAGGCCTCCGAGGGCTCGCTCAAGGGCATCCTGCAGTACACCGAGGACCCGATCGTCTCCTCCGACATCGTGAACTCGCCGTTCTCCACGATCTTCGACTCGCTGATGACCATGGTCCAGGGCAACCAGGTCAAGGTCTTCGGCTGGTACGACAACGAGTGGGGCTACTCGAACCGCCTCGTCAACCTGACCACCCTCGTCGGTGAGCAGCTCTGACGCAGCGGGAGCTGACGTGAAGTAAGGGGGAGGGCCCGGAAGGCTTCGACGCCATCCGGGCCCTCGTCTGCGCACCCTCAACTCCCCTATGACGGCCCGCCGTTGTGCCGTCCTTGCTCCACCCCCCAGGAGACGGAAGACCGTGAAGACCATCGAAGACCTCGACGTCGCCGGCAAGCGCGTATTCGTCCGCGCGGACCTGAACGTGCCGCTGTCCGGCGCCACGATCACCGACGACGGCCGGATCCGTGCCGTCGCCCCGACCATCGCCAAGCTCGTCGAGCGCGGTGCGAAGGTCGTCGTCGCCTCCCACCTCGGCCGCCCCAAGGGCGAGCCGGACCCGCAGTTCTCCCTCGCGCCGGTGGCCGTCCGCCTCGGCGAGATCCTCGGCAGGCCGGTGGCGTTCGCGACCGACACCGTGGGCGAGAGCGCGAAGGCCACCGTCGCCGCCCTGGCCGACGGCGAGGTCACGCTGCTCGAGAACCTGCGCTTCAACGCCGGCGAGACCAGCAAGGACGACGCCGAGCGCGGCGCCTTCGCCGACGAGCTGGCGCAGCTGGCCGACCTGTACGTGGGCGACGGCTTCGGTGCGGTGCACCGCAAGCACGCCTCCGTCTACGACCTGCCGGCCCGCCTGCCGCACGCCGTCGGCGACCTGATCGCCACCGAGGTGGGCGTGCTCAAGCGCCTCACCGACGAGGTCGAGCGCCCGTACGTGGTCGTGCTCGGCGGCTCCAAGGTGTCCGACAAGGTCGGCGTGATCGACAACCTGCTCGGCAAGGCCGACCGCATCCTGATCGGCGGCGGCATGGCGTACACCTTCCTCAAGGCCCGGGGCCACGAGGTCGGCATCTCGCTGCTGCAGGAGGACCAGATCCCGGTCGTCCTGGAGTACCTGGAGCGGGCGGAGGCGAACGGCGTCGAGTTCGTGCTGCCGGTGGACGTCGCGGTGTCCGCGAGCTTCCCCGACACCAAGACCCACAAGCCGGTCGAGGACTACGAGGTCGTGGACGCGGACAGGATCCCCGCGGACAAGGAGGGACTGGACATCGGCCCGAAGACCCGCGAGCTGTTCGCGGCGAAGCTGGCCGACGCCAGGACGGTGTTCTGGAACGGTCCGGTGGGCGTCTTCGAGCACCCCACCTTCGCCGAGGGCACCAAGGCAGTCGCGCAGGCGCTGCTGGACAGTGACGCGTTCACCGTGGTCGGTGGCGGCGACTCCGCCGCGGCCGTCCGCATCCTGGGCTTCGACGAGACGAAGTTCGGGCACATCTCGACCGGCGGTGGCGCCAGCCTTGAGTACCTGGAGGGCAAGACCCTCCCCGGTCTCGCCGCCCTGGAAGGCTGAGGCAATGACTGAGCGTCTCCCGCTGATGGCGGGCAACTGGAAGATGAACCTCAACCACCTTGAGGCCATCCAGCACACCCAGAAGCTGGCGTTCGCGCTGGCCGACAAGGACTACGAGGCCGTCGAGGTCGCCGTCCTGGTGCCGTTCACCGACCTGCGGTCGGTGCAGACCCTGGTCGACGGCGACAAGCTGAAGATCAAGTACGGCTCGCAGGACATCTCGCAGCACGACTCCGGTGCCTACACCGGCGAGGTCTCCGGCCCGATGCTGTCCAAGCTGAAGTGCACCTACGCGGTCATCGGTCACTCGGAGCGCCGGCAGTACCACGGCGAGAACGAGGAGATCGTCAACGCCAAGGTCAAGGCCGCCTACCGCAGCGGGGTCACCCCGATCCTCTGCATCGGCGAGCCGCTGGACATCCGCAAGGCCGGCACCCACGTCGAGTACACGCTGGCCCAGCTCGACGGCGGCCTGAAGGACGTCCCGGCCGCGCAGGCCGAGTCCATCGTCGTCGCGTACGAGCCGGTCTGGGCGATCGGCACCGGCGAGGTGGCGACCCCCGAGGACGCCCAGGAGGTCTGCGCCGCGATCCGCCGGCGGATCGCCGAGCTGTACGACGCCGCGCTGGCCGAGAAGGTCCGTGTCCTGTACGGCGGTTCGGTCAAGTCGTCGAGCGCGGCCGGCCTGATGGCCAAGCCCGACATCGACGGCGGCCTGATCGGCGGTGCCTCCCTGGACGCCGACGAGTTCGTCAAGATCGTGCGGTACCGTGAGCAGGCAGTAGGCTAACGCCGCCGCAGCAACGTAGGCTTTGGGGCCGGACCGCTCAGTGCGGCCCGGCCCCTTCGCCGAAGATACGAGAGAGTTGGTCCCGTCGTGGTTATCGGGTTCTCGATTGCCCTGATCATCTTCAGCCTGCTGATGATCCTCCTGGTGCTGCTGCACAAGGGGAAGGGCGGCGGCCTGTCCGACATGTTCGGTGGCGGCGCGATGTCCACCGGCGGTGGCTCGGCGGTGGCCGAGCGCAACCTGGACCGCATCACGATCATCGTCGGTGTCGCCTGGTTCGCGTGCATCATCGTGCTCAGCCTGGTGCTCAAGTACAAGAGCTGACGTATCTCTGACGCCCCGTCGCCCCGCGGCCTATGCTGGAACGGTCCGGGGCGGAGCCGGTGGTGGTGGATCCTTAACTCCTGCTTACACTAGGACGACTTTCGCCACCGACGCGCACCGCGGCGGGTCGGCGCACCAGCACGCAGGGAGTCAGACCGTGGCAAGTGGCAACGCCATCCGTGGCAGCAGGGTCGGAGCCGGTCCGATGGGGGAGGCGGAGCGCGGCGAGTCCGCCCCGCGCAGCCGGATCTCCTTCTGGTGTGCCAACAAGCACGAGACCCGCCCCAGCTTCGCCGCGGAGGCGGTCATCCCGGAGACCTGGGACTGCCCGCGCTGTGGCTTCCCGGCCGGCCAGGACGAGCACAACCCGCCGGCCCCCTCGCGCAACGAGCCCTACAAGACCCACCTCGCCTACGTGCGCGAGCGGCGCACCGACGCCGACGGCGAGGCGATCCTCGCCGAGGCGCTGGCCAAGCTGCGTGGCGAGATCTGAGGGCCGGCAACACGAAGGGCGCCACCGTTTCGAACGGTGGCGCCCTTTCGCGTAGCCGGGGTCTAGGCCGAGGCCGGCGGGTAGAGCTGCGGCGGAAGCTGCGCCGCCGCGGCCCGGTCCAGCAGCCAGAGCGTGCGGCTGCGGCCGTACGCGCCCGAGGCGGGCGCCTGGAGCTCGCCCGGGCCGGAGAGGGCCAGCGCGACCGCGCCGGCCTTGTCCTCGCCCGCCGCCAGCAGCCAGACCTCGCGGGCCGCCCGGATCGCCGGGAGGGTCAGCGAGACGCGGGTCGGCGGGGGCTTGGGCGCCCCGCGCACGCCGACCACCGTCAGCTCGGCCTCCCGCACGCCCGGGTGCTCGGGGAAGAGCGAGGCGACGTGGGTGTCCGGGCCGACGCCGAGCAGCAGCACGTCGAAGGCGGGCACGCCGAGCCGGTCGCCCGGCCCGGCCGCCTCTGCCAGCTCCTCGGCGTAGCGGGCCGCAGCGGCCTCCACGTCCGAACCGTCCACGCCGTCCGAGGCGGGCATCTCGTGCACCCGCGCCGGGTCGAGCGGGACGGCGTCGAGCAGCTCCGCCCGGGCCTGGACGGCGTTGCGGTCCGGATCGGCGGCGGGCACGAAGCGCTCGTCGCCCCACCAGAGGTCCAGCCGGGCCCAGTCGACCGCGTCCCGGGCGGGGGAGGCGGCGATGGCGGCCAGCAGCGCGTTGCCGTTGCGCCCGCCGGTGAGCACCACCGAGGCGGTGCCGCGGGCGGCCTGGGCGTCCACGATCCGGGTGATCAGCCTGGCCGCGGCCGCCTGGGCCATCAGCTCCTTGTCCCGGTGGACGACCAGCTGCGGGGTCGCCGCCGTCACGATCCCGCCTTCTTGCTCGCGCGCTTGGCCGGGGCCTTCTTCGCGGCGGCCTCCTCCGGCGCGTCGGTGCCCGGCACCTTGGCGGTCACCCGGGACGGGTTGGCCACCGCGGCCTCGGAGACCGACTGGGCGACCTCCTCGGCCGCCGCCGTCTCGGCGTTGACCGGCTCGTGCAGCCGCTCGACGGGCGTACGCACGGCCGACGCGTAGATGTCGTCCGGGTCGAGCCGGCGCAGCTCCTCCGCGATCAGCTCGGACGTCTCGCGCCGCTTGAGCGCCACCTGGCGGTCCGGCGAGCCGGGCATGGAGAGCGTGCCCATCAGGCCGTCCGGGCGGTCCAGGGTGATGTCCCCGTCCGTGGTGCGCAGGTGCACCGCGGTGATGCCCGGGCCGCCGGTGACGACCCGCTCGACCGGCACGTGCAGCCGGTTGTGCAGCCAGAGGCCGAGCAGCTCGACGCTGGGGTTGTACGACTCGCCCTCGACCACCGCGGAGATGATCTTCGACGGCCGCTGGTCCAGCGCCGCGGCCAGCATCGAACGCCAGCCGGTGATCCTGGTCCAGGCCAGGTCGGTGTCGCCCGGGGTGTAGCTCTGGGCCCGCTGGGCGAGCTGGCCGACCGGGGACTCCGCGGTGACGGCGTCGGTGATCCGGCGCTGGGCGATCGAACCCAGCGGGTCCTGCGCCGGGTGCAGCGGCGCGTTCTCCGGCCACCAGACGACCACCGGGGCGTCCGGGAGGAGCAGCGGCAGGACGACCGACTGGGCGTGCGCGGCGAGCTCGCCGTGCATGCGCAGCACGACCGTCTCGCCGGAGCCGGCGTCGGTGCCGACGAGGATCTCGGCGTCCAGGCGGGTCTCGGCGCGGGCCCGGGGCGAGCGCCCGGCGCGCTTGATGACCGCCAGGGTGCGCGAGGGGTGCTCGCGGGAGGCGTCGTTGGCGGCCTTGAGGGCGTCGTACGCGCTGCCCTCGTCGGTCACGATCACCAGGGTGAGCACCATGCCGGCGGCGGTGGAGCCGCTGGCCCGGCGCGCTTCCATCAGCGCTGCGTTGATCTTGCTGGACGTGGTGTCCGTGAGGTCGATCTTCATGGCCGGCGCCAGCTCCTGCCGTCTCGTGCGAGCATCTCGTCAGCCTCGACCGGTCCCCAGGTGCCGGCCGGGTACTGGGCGGGCTTGCCGTGGGCGTCCCAGTACCTCTCGATCGGGTCGAGGATCTGCCAGGAGAGCTCGACCTCCTGGTGGCGCGGGAACAGGTTGGCGTCGCCGAGCAGCACGTCGAGGATGAGCCGCTCGTACGCCTCCGGGCTGGACTCGGTGAAGGACTCGCCGTAGGCGAAGTCCATCGTGACGTCACGGACCTCGAAGGAGGTGCCCGGCACCTTGGAGCCGAACCGCACCGTCACGCCCTCGTCCGGCTGGACCCGGATGACCAGGGCGTTCTGCCCCAGCTCCTCGGTCGCGTAGGAGTCGAACGGCAGGTACGGGGCGCGCTGGAAGACCACCGCGATCTCGGTGACCCGGCGGCCGAGCCGCTTGCCGGTGCGCAGGTAGAACGGCACGCCCGCCCAGCGGCGGTTGTTGATCTCCAGCTTGATGGCCGCGTAGGTGTCGGTCTTGGAGTCCGGGTTGATGCCGTCCTCGTCGAGGTAGCCGCCGACCTCCTCGCCGCCCTGCCAGCCGGCCGCGTACTGGCCGCGCACGGTGTGCTTGCCGAGGTCGGCCGGGAGCTTGACGGCGCTGAGCACCTTGAGCTTCTCGGCGACCAGCGCCTTGGGGTGGAACGACGCCGGCTCCTCGATGGCGGTGAGCGCCATCAGCTGGAGCAGGTGGTTCTGGATGACGTCCCGGGCCGAGCCGATGCCGTCGTAGTAGCCGGCACGGCCGCCGATGCCGATGTCCTCGGCCATGGTGATCTGCACGTGGTCGACGTAGGACCGGTTCCAGATCGGTTCGAACATCTGGTTGGCGAAGCGGAGCGCCAGGATGTTCTGGACGGTCTCCTTGCCCAGGTAGTGGTCGATCCGGAAGACCTCGTCCCGGGGGAAGACCTCGTGGACGATCCGGTTCAGCTCCTGGGCGCTCTCCAGGTCGTGGCCGAAGGGCTTCTCGATGACGGCGCGCCGCCAGGAGCCCGAGGGCGGGTCGGCCAGGCCGTGCTTCTTCAGCTGCTGGACGACGGTCGGGAAGAACTTCGGCGGCACCGAGAGGTAGAAGGCGAAGTTGCCGCCCGTGCCCTGGGCCTTGTCGAGCTCCTCGATGGTCGCGCGGAGTTTGTCGAAGGCGTCGTCGTCGTCGAAGGTGCCGTGGACGAAGCGCATGCCCTTGGCGAGCTGCTGCCACACCTCCTCGCGGAAGGGCGTCCTGGCGTGCTCCTTGACCGCGTCGTGGACCTCCTTGGCGAAGTCCTCGTCCTTCCACTCGCGGCGGGCGAAGCCGACGAGCGAGAAGCCCGGCGGCAGCAGACCGCGGTTGGCCAGGTCGTAGATGGCCGGCATCAGCTTCTTGCGGGACAGGTCGCCGGTGACCCCGAAGATGACCAGGCCCGACGGCCCCGCGATGCGCGGGAGCCGTCGGTCTGCTGGGTCACGAAGCGGGTTGACGGGAGCCGGCGGGGTGTCGGCCGCGTCCGAGTCCGACGTCAACTCAGGGAAATCAGTGCTCACTTGATGGGCTCCGCTTTCGTGCGCTGGCTGTGAGCAGGAATCACTTCTCGTCGGCGAAGGAGGCGAGCGAGGCGGTGACGGTGTCGAGCAGCTCGTTCCAGGACTGCTCGAACTTCTCCACGCCCTCGTCCTCGAGTACCTGGACCACGTCGTCGTAGTCCACGCCGGCGGCGGCGATGGCGTCCATCACGGCCTTGGCGTCGGCGTAGTTCGGGACGATGGTGCCGCCGGTGATCACGCCGTGGTCGCCGGTGGCGTCCAGGGTGGCCTCGGGCATGGTGTTGACGGTGCCCGGGGCGACCAGCTCGGTGACGTACAGGGTGTCCGGCAGAGCCGGGTCCTTGACGCCGGTGGAGGCCCAGAGCGGACGCTGCGGCTTGGCGCCGGCGGCCTCCAGGGCCTTCCAGCGGTCGCTGCCGGCGGCCTTGCCGTCGACGCTGCCGAACACCTCCTCGTACGCCTGGTAGGCGAGGCGGGCGTTGGCCAGGGCGGCCTTGGAGCGCAGGTTCCTGGCGTCGCCGCCGACCTTGTCCAGGCGCTTGTCGATCTCGGTGTCCACGCGGGAGACGAAGAACGAGGCGACCGACTCGATCTGGGAGAGGTCCAGGCCCTTGGCCTTGGCGGCCTCCAGGCCGGTCAGGTAGGCGTCGATGACGGCGCGGTAGCGCTCCAGCGAGAAGATCAGCGTGACGTTGACGCTGATGCCCTTGCCGATGACCTCGCTGATCGCCGGCAGGCCGGCCTTGGTGGCGGGGATCTTGATGAAGACGTTCGGGCGGTCGACCAGCCACCACAGCTGCTTGGCCTCGGCGATGGTGGCGGCGGTCTCGTGGGCCAGGCGCGGGTCGACCTCGATGGAGACCCGGCCGTCGCGGCCGTTGGAGGCGTCGTAGACCGGGCGCAGCACGTCGGCGGCGTCACGCACGTCCGAGGTGGTGATCATGCGGACGGCCTCGTCGGTGGTGACCTTGCGGACGGCGAGGTCGCGCAGCTGGCCGTCGTACGAGCTGTGCCCGCCGCCGATGGCCTTCTGGAAGATGGTGGGGTTGGTGGTGACACCCACCACGTGCTTGTTCTGCACCAGCTCGGCGAGGTTGCCGGTGTTCAGCCGCTCGCGGCTGAGGTCGTCCAGCCAGATCGCCACGCCTTCGTCGCTGAGGCGCTTCAGTGCGTCAGTCATGGTGCTTCAGTCCTTTTTTCTTCTGTCTTCGTGGGGTCGTCAGAGGGGCCGCGTACTCGCGTGCGGGCGAGTACGCGGCCCAAGGGGCTAGCGGTTGACGGCTTCGAGCGAGCGCAGCGCGTTGTGGGCCTCGGCGACGACCCGCTCGGAGGTCAGGCCGAACTCCTCGAACAGCACCTTGTAGTCGGCGGAGGCGCCGAAGTGCTCCAGCGAGACGATCCGGCCGTGGTCGCCGACCAGCTCGCGCCAGCCCTGGCCGATGCCGGCCTCGACCGAGACGCGGGCCTTGACCGACGGCGGCAGCACGCTGTCGCGGTAGGCCTGGTCCTGCTCCTGGAACCACTCGAAGGACGGCAGCGAGACCACGCGGGTCGCGATGCCCTCGGCCTCCAGGACCTCGCGGGC
This sequence comes from Kitasatospora sp. NPDC022785, assembly GCF_055561295.1. Taxonomy (NCBI): domain Bacteria; kingdom Bacillati; phylum Actinomycetota; class Actinomycetes; order Kitasatosporales; family Streptomycetaceae; genus Kitasatospora; species Kitasatospora sp. NPDC022785. The sequence goes on from NZ_JBVHHB010000020.1 coordinate 157,755, forward strand.
CTTGACGGCCAGCTGGACCTCGGAGCCGGTGCCGAGCAGGATCAGCTGCGGGTCGCCGTTGGACGCCTCGGCCAGGATGTAGCCGCCCTTCGCCGTGCCCTCGGCGGAACCGAAGACCTCGCGGTCGAAGGTCGGGACGTTCTGGCGGGTGAGCGCCAGGCCGACCGGGCCGGGGTGGGTGGTCTGCCGCTCGATCACCGTGCGCCAGGCGACGGCCGTCTCGTTGGCGTCGGCCGGGCGGACCATGGCCAGGCCCGGGATGGCGCGCAGCGAGGCCAGGTGCTCGACCGGCTGGTGGGTCGGGCCGTCCTCGCCGAGGCCGATCGAGTCGTGCGTCCAGACGTAGGTGACCGGCAGCTTCATCAGCGCGGCCAGGCGGACGGCCGGGCGCATGTAGTCGGCGAAGACCAGGAAGGTGCCGCCGAAGACGCGGGTCCTGCCGTGCAGCGCGATGCCGTTCATGGTCGAGCCCATGGCGTGCTCGCGGATGCCGAAGTGGATCGTCCGGCCGTAGGGGCTGGCGGACTTCAGCGGGTTGCCCTCGGGGAGGAAGGAGCTCTCCTCGTCGATGGTGGTGAGGTTGGACTCCGCGAGGTCGGCCGAGCCGCCCCACAGCTCCGGGATCACCGCGCCGATCGCCTTGAGGGTCTCGCCGGAGGCCTTGCGGGTGGCGACGTCCTTGCCGGCCTCGAAGACCGGGACGGTCTTCTTCCAGCCCTCGGGCAGCTCGCCGGCGTCGATGCGGTCGAACTCGGCGGCGCGGTGCGGGTGGGCGGCGCGCCAGGCGTTGAAGGACTGCTGCCACTCGTCGCGGGCGGCCTTGCCGCGCTTGATCACCTGGCGGGCGTGCCCGATCACCTTCTCGCTGACCTCGAAGGTCTTCTCCGGGTCGAAGCCCAGGACCTTCTTGGTGGCGGCGATCTCGGCGGCGCCGAGCGCGGAGCCGTGCGCCTTGGCGGTGTTCTGCGCGTCCGGGGCCGGCCAGGCGATGATGGTGCGCATCGCGATCAGCGACGGGCGGCCGGTCTCGGCCTTGGCGGTGGCCAGCGCGTCGGCCAGGGCCGCCACGTCGATGTCGCCGTTGGACTTCGGGGTGACCCGCTGGACGTGCCAGCCGTACGCCTCGTAGCGCTTGAGGACGTCCTCGGAGAAGGCCGTCTCGGTGTCGCCCTCGATCGAGATGTGGTTGTCGTCGTACAGGGCGACGAGGTTGCCCAGCTTCTGGTGGCCGGCGAGCGAGGAGGCCTCGGCGGAGATGCCCTCCTCCAGGTCGCCGTCGGAGACGATGGCCCAGATGGTGTGGTCGAACGGCGACTCGCCGGCCGGGGCGTCCGGGTCGAAGAGGCCGCGCTCGAAGCGGGCCGCCATCGCCATGCCCACCGCGTTGGCGATGCCCTGGCCCAGCGGACCGGTGGTGGTCTCGACGCCCGCGGTGTGACCGTGCTCGGGGTGGCCGGGGGTGCGGCTGCCGGCGACCCGGAAGGCCTTGAGGTCGTCCAACTCCAGACCGTAACCGGAGAAGTAGAGCTGGGTGTAAAGGGTCAGGCTCGTGTGCCCGGGGGAGAGGACGAAACGGTCGCGGCCCACCCAGGCCGGGTCGGTCGGGTCGTGGCGCAGGAAGCGCTGGAAGATCAGGTACGCCGCCGGGGCCAGCGACATGGCCGTCCCGGGGTGTCCGTTGCCGACCTTCTGGACCGCGTCCATGGCCAGGACGCGGGCCGTGTCGACAGTCCGCTCGTCCAGTTCGGACCACTCGAATGCATTCGTCGGCGTCGTGCTCACCCTGTCTCAGGGCTCCTTCCGTTGTGAAGAGTGACCCCGTGAGGGGGACCGGGTCGGCCACGTCGGTGGGGCCGGACGCTTGGGTGGTGCCGGTCACGGAGGGTAGATCCCGCTTCTCGTGGCGAGCCTACCGTCCGGGCCGGGGCTCACCCTCCGTGCTGAGACAACAGGGAATTCGATATGGCGATTCCCACGAGGGCTCGATGGGCTGTTTTGTCACAGGCTCTCCTGGTTTCGCGGGCTCTGCCCCTCCGGGGGGCAGGACGGGGGACCGATGCCGCACGGGCCAAGCTTCGTGGGTTCACCCAGGGGTGTGCGTTCCGCCTCGCCGGGGGACCCCGGAGCCGGTGGGGAGATATGGAGCGTCTAAGGTGGCGTGGTACGCGCAGAGCGGACGATTCGGGACCCTTCGTTCCTGTAGCCGCCTGTGAGGATTCATCTTCAGTTGGGGTGTTAGTGACCGCCGTCGAATCCCGTCCCGCCGGGGTCACCGGGGCGACGCCTGCGCACCGGCCGTTCGGGGCCCGTGTCGGCGCATTCGTCGCACTGACCAAGCCTCGGATCATCGAGCTGCTGCTGATCACCACCGTGCCGGTGATGTTCCTGGCGCAGCGCGGTGTTCCGGATCCGCTGCTGGTGCTGCAGGTGGTCATCGGCGGCTACCTCTCGGCCGGCGGCGCCAACGCCCTCAACATGTACATCGACCGCGACATCGACGCGGTGATGTCGCGGACCGAGCGGCGGCCGATCGTCACCGGCATGGTGTCGCCGCGCGAGGCGCTGGTCTTCGGCATCGCGCTGGCGATCGGCTCGACGATCTGGCTGGGCGCCCTGGTCAACGTGCTGTCCTCGCTGCTGGCGCTGTCGGCACTGCTCTTCTACGTGTTCGTCTACACGCTGGGGCTGAAGCGGCGGACCGCGCAGAACATCGTCTGGGGCGGCATCGCCGGCTGCATGCCGGTCTTCGTCGGCTGGGCGGCGGTCACCAACTCGGTGTCCTGGTCGGCACTGGTGCTCTTCCTGGTCATCTTCTTCTGGACGCCGCCGCACTACTGGCCGCTGTCGATGAAGGTGCGCGAGGACTACGAGCGGGCCGGCGTGCCGATGCTGCCGGTGATCAAGGGCAACCTGGCGGTCGCCAAGCAGATCGTCGTCTACTCCTGGGTCATGGTGGCCGTCTCGCTGGCCCTGTGGCCGCTGGCCGACACCAGCTGGCTCTACCCCGTCTCGGCCGTCGTGCTGGGCGCCGCCTGGCTGAAGGAGGCACACGGGCTGTACACCCGGGCCAAGGCCGGGGTGGTCGGCGCCAAGCTGAAGGAGATGCGGCTGTTCCACTGGTCGATCACCTACCTGACGCTGCTGTTCGTGGTGATCGCGGTGGACCCGTTCGTCAAGTAGAGCTGCTGAGGAAGGGCCCCGGTCTTCGGACCGGGGCCCTTCCGTTTTTCGCGCTCCGCGTCAGCGGTTCTCGCGCTGCGCCTGAGCGGTTCTCGCGCTCCGCGTCAGCGGTTCTCGCGCGCCGCCTCAGCGGGGCGGCAGCTCGGACGGCCCGACGTGGCCCTCCAGCCAGTCCCGGAGCGGCTGGGAGGCCCGCAGGAAGCCGGTGATCCGCTCGTAGGCGGTCCGGGTGCCGAGCCACGGCGCGGGCGGCCACTCCTGCCAGGCGATCAGGCCCTTGTGGCGGAGCAGTCCGATCCGCGGGTGGTCCTTCGGGTAGCCGCGCGGGGCGGACTTCAGACTGTCCCGGCCGACCACCTCCGGGCCGGCCTTGCGGACCCGGGCGGCCACCCGCTCCAGCTCCGCGCCGCTCACGTCCTCGGCGACGGCCGCGCGGTAGCGTTCCAGCTGGTCGGGGGCGAGCCGGTAGAGCCCGTTGCCGCAGGCCAGGCCGTCGGCGGAGAGCTGGACGTACCCGCCGGCCGTCAGGTGGGCGCCGATGTGCGTCTTGTACGGGGACTTGTCGGCGCTGAACCGGACGTCGCGGTTGGGGCGGAAGATCTTGCCCGGCCCGAACTCCGGTTCCAGCTCGGCGAGCAGCTGCTCCATGGGCTCCCGTACGGCGTGCTCGTACCGGTCCTTGTGGGCTTGCCAGAAGGTCCTGGAGTTGTCGGCCTCCAGGTGCTCGTAGAAGTCGAGGGCCTCAGCGGGCCAGCCTTGGAAGGTCACCCCTCCAGTATGTGGCCCGGTGCACAGCCCGCTCCCGTCGCCAGCTCCGCTACCGATGGGTAGCATGCGGGCATGAGCAGCGCAGAGACCGCCACCCCCGCCGCGCCGGACGCCCGCGTTGAGCGCCGCGCCAAGCGCATCGCCAAGCACCTCTCCAGCTTCGCCCGCCAGCACGGCGGCAGCGCCGACGCCGTCGTCGAGTACGTCGGCGCCGTGGCCACCCGGATCGTCGTGGTCGGCGCGGACGGCACCTGGGGCGACCAGGTCGCCCCGAGCTACGCCGTGGGCCGCCGGGCCGCCGAGCTGGCCGGGGTCACCCTGCACGACGACTTCGAGGGCGAGCTGGGCCTGAAGGTGAAGACCGGCCCGTACGAGTGGAAGCGGATGGCCGGAATCCAGATCGGCGGCTGACGCCGGTCCCGGACATGCGGAAGGGGCCCCGGGTGATCCCGGGGCCCCTTCGCGTGCGGGCTCAGACCGCGGCGGCCTGCGGCTCGCGGGCCGGCAGCGGCGCGGCGGGCGCGTCCCCGTCCGTGCGGACCCGCAGCGCGAGCGGGATGCGCAGTACGGCGATCCAGGTGAGCGTGGCGCCCAGCATGTGCAGGCCGACCAGGATCTCCGGGACGTCCGTGAAGTACTGGACGAAGCCGAGCACGCCTTGGAGCAGCAGCACCACGAGCAGCTCGCGGGCCCGGGCACGGGCGGCCGGCGGGGCCTTCACCGCGGCGAAGACGAAGAGGACGGCGACCGCCAGGCCGACCGAGACGAACGCCAGGTCGGCGTGCACCTGGGCCAGACGGTCGTAGTCGATCGGGATCCGCGGCACGATCTTGTTGTCCCTGGGCGTCCCCGGGTGGTGCCCGGCGCCGGTCACCAGCGTCCCGGCCGCCACCAGCAGGCCGATCACGGTGACCAGGACGTACGAGAGCTGCACGATCGGACGGGCCACGGCCGGCTGCGGCGGGCCGTCGCCCTCCTTCGACCGCTCCCACATCAGCAGCGCGACCCAGACCAGGGCCATCGCGGAGACCAGGTGCACCGCGACGGTGTACGGGTTGAGGCCGGTCAGCACGGTGATGCCGCCGATCACGGCGTTGCTCATCACCAGCCAGAACTGCGCCCAGCCCAGCCTGGTGAGGCCGCGCCGCCACGGCCGGTGGCAGCGGGCAGCCAGGATGGCCCAGCCGACCGCGGCGCTCAGCACGTAGGTGAGCATCCGGTTGGTGAACTCGACGATGCCGTGGAAGCCCATTTCGGGCGTCGGCGTCAGGCTCTGGTCGGTACAGCGGGGCCAGGTGGTGCAGCCGAGGCCGGAGGCGGTGAGCCGGACGGCGCCGCCGGTGACCACGATGACCACGCTCATCACCAGCGCGGTGAGCGCGGCGCGCCTGACCATGGCGGCGGACGGCTGCCAGCGCTCGGCGAGCAGGGAGAAGGGGGTACGCACGGGGTCAATCGTAGGCGGCCTTACAGCCGATCTTGGGGCGGGGCGGCTGCGCGCCGCGCGGGCCCCGGAGGGCTGCCGTTCCTGCTGTCCCGCCGGCTGTCGCTCCGGTTGCCGCTCCGGCAAGAGCGCCGGCGCAAACGGGACTGTTGGGGCATGGTGGTCATTGGTCTTGACCAATTGCCCGACCGGCCGAAAGGGTGCGGATTGGTCCACGGCGCTGCCCGGGGGCAACGCGCTGGTCGTGGCCGGCCGTGTGACCGGGCACAACACCCAGGTCGCGAAGGGCAACGGCGTCTACGGCTCGAAGGCCGCGGGTGCCGTGATCGAGGCACATCAGGGCAGGATCGGCCAGGGTGCGTCCCCGATCGACTCCAAGGCCGAGTTCGCCAAGCTGCGCTCCGCCATGCCGGGAAGGCCGGGCATCCCGGTGGTGCCGACCGCCCCGGCGACCCCGGGCGGCTCCGTCCACCCGTCCACGCCGGCGAGCGGCGGGCCGGGCCGGGGTGCCTCCGGCAGCCCGTCCGCCTCCGCCCCGGCGGCCGCGCCGGGCGCCTCGGCCGGCCCGACGGCCACCGCGACCGGTGGCGGGAATCTCGCGCACACCGGCTCCGGCCCGGTCGTCCCGCTGGCGATCGGTGGGGCGGTGGTGATCGCCGCCGGTGGCGCGATCGTGGTGGCCACCCGTCGCCGGGCGGCGAGGAAGGCCTGAAGGTTCGTCGACCGACTGAGCGGGCGCCCTCGGTGATTGAACCTGATCACCGGGGGCGCCGTTCTTCATGGCAGTGTGACGAAGTCCATTCAAGTGTGCCGAATCCGCGTCCTCCGAGGTCGCGGGTGTGATGGGCTGGCGATGCACATCCGAGGCCGGACGGACAGACGAAATCCGGTCGTCAGCGGGGTGTAGAGCGGGACGGGAGTGCCGGTAGAGTCCCCCGGACAGTCGTAGCGGGCCACCGTCAAACACTCAACATGCCTGCTGCACAGGACCGTTCGGAGGGGACAACGAAATGGCGCGACAGCAGCGGCAGCTCGGCATCAGGGGCGCGGCACTGGCCAGCGCGGCGGCAGCAGCCGTCCTGCTCCCGATTGCCATGGCCACCAGCGCTTCGGCGCACGTGCCCACCTGGCACACGACCTGCGACAAGATCGTGATCGACCTGACCAACTACAGCGACGCGTCGGGCGTGAAGAACGCCGTCAGCCTGACCGTCGACGGCGAGAAGGTGCTCGACCAGAAGCAGTTCGGCAAGGAGTTCCACGGGACGTACCCGGTCAAGGAGCACAGCAAGCCGGTCACCGCGACCTTTGTGGTCACCACCACCGAGGACCCGAAGAACCACGACTGGAACAAGACCGAGACCAAGACGATCGAGGTCTGCCAGACCCCGACGCCGACCCCCACGGCCACGCCGACCAAGACGGCGACGCCGACTCCCACGGCGACGCCCACCGCCACGCCCACCAAGACGGCGACCCCGACCCCGACCCCGACCGGGACGGCCTCGCCCACCGCGACCGCCAGCCCGACGGCGGCGGTCTCCACTCCGCCCAAGACGCCCAGCCCGGCGACGAGCACCGCGACCCCCGGGCCGGCGCTCGCCCAGACCGGTGGTAACGACTCCACCCCGATCATCGCGGCGGCCGGCGGCGCCGTCGTGCTGATCGGTGGCGCGCTCGTCCTGGTCGCCCGCAAGCGCCGGAGCAGCAGCGAGAGCTGACGCCAGCGCCCGGCAACCCGGCGGCCCCCCACTCGCACCGTCGAGCGGGGGGCCGCCGTGGTTGTCTGCTCCCCCCCGGTCGAGGGCCCGTGACCTGGGTAGCCGGCTACGAAGCGGCGCGCCGCCGACAGGCTCCCGCCGGCTCGGGCGGCACCGATCGGACGGTGATCCTCAAAGTTCGCTCAACTTCCCTACGGCGGACCGGACATCCGTGGAAGGGTTTGCCCGGCTGCAGCAATGCACAACGGGGTGCGGCCGTCTCTCCTCCACTCCGGAGAACGGCCGCTGGTTGGATGGGCCGTCCCTTCGACGGTCACTTCGCGGGGGGATTTTTTCACATGGTTGACCTCGACTTCGAGCGGCGGATCTATCCGTGGCTCTTCGACAGTTCCGGAAATCTGACGGAAGCGGCAAGAAAGCAGTTCCCGGACCTCGCGGCCGCCGCGTCCGGCGCGCCCGCACCGTCGTGTCCGGTGAACTACTTCATCGACCAGCTGGCCGCGAACTACCACATCGAAGCGAACACCGCGGACCCGGCCACGGCCGCGGACGTCGCCGGACTCAACGGGTCGGCCGAAGCCGCCAAGCCGGCGGTGGAGCAGGCCGCGCAGGGGACCGGGTTGAACCCGCAGCAGATCGAGGCCCTGTCCACGGCGGCCGCGAACCAGGTGAGGGCCGGCGCGGCCGACAGCTCGGGGCTCTTCACGCGGGCCGTCAATGGCTGAGGGAAAGCGGATCCGGCGGCGGTGGCTCGCTGGCGGGGTCGCGGCAGTGGTGCTCGCCGGGGCCGGGTTCGGGTGGTGGCGGTCGGCCCACGCACCGGCGGAGCTGCCGGCCAGCGCTTGCTGGTCGGTGCTCACCCGGGCCGACCTCGCACCGTTGGCGGATGACCTGCGCGGGACGTTCGTCGAGCGTAATTCGACGGACGGCAGCCACGAGCACCTTCAGCCGATCCGCGGCGACCAGGATTGCAGGGTTGAGAGGAATCCGGCGAACGGCCTTCTGTGGATCCAGGTGTGGTCGATGGACGAGCTTACGATGAAGATCAAGTACGGTGCGGGTTCGGAGGTTTCCCACCAGGGTGAGAGCAGGCTGGACTTCGGCGCGGACGTGCAGGGGTGGACTGGGTCGAGGCAGGTGGGGTTGGCATTCCGGTGCGACAACCCGGAGAACGCCCGCATGGGCCGGCCGTACGTGGCAGTCGGGGTCGCGGCCGGGGACGTCACCGATCCGAGGTCGGAGAAGGTCCACCGGGCCGTCCTCGACATCGCGCTGAAGTACGCCAAGGACGTCGTGGCCGGCTATCCGTGCGCGAACCCGGTGAAGCTGCCGGACAGCGTCCCCGGGACGGTGAGGAGCTGACGCGTCGACGTCGTCCCCGGCCGGCGGAGCCGGGCACAGGATGGCCTGGTACCGCCGGCACCGGCTGGTGATCGCCGCCGTGCCCGCCGCCGCCGTCACTGCGGCCGGCGGGGGACTGTGGTGGTGGTCCGCGCGCGAGCCGCTGACCCTGCCTGCGACCGCCTGCTGGTCACTGCTCGACCGGAACGACCTGAAGCCGTTGACGGACAGGGCGAGCGGGACGTTCGGTGTGCGTTACGAGGAGGGGCCCGACGACGGGAGCGGCGGGGCCGGCCTCCGCGCGGGCGAGCACGACCAGACGTGCCTGGTGCAGCGGGATCGTTCCATGCCGCTGGGCCTGAGCGTGAGGCTGATGACCGACCTCATCTACAACATGGACTACGGGCCGGCCGCCGTTCCGGTGACCGGGCATGTGCCGCGGAGGCTGGACCTCGGCCAGGACATCCAGGGGTGGATGTGGCAGGACGGTACGGTTCACCTGGCGTTCCGGTGCGAGAACCCGGTGGCCGCCGACCTGGACCGCCCGTACGTGGAGATCCACGTGTGGGGGGACGGCCGGCTCACCGATCCGACGCTGCACTCGCTGCACCAGGCCCGGCTGGACATCGCGTTGAAGGCTGCCAAGGGGGCCGTCACGGCCTACCCGTGTCGCAACCCAATCGCCTTCCCGTCGGCGGAGGTAGTCAAGGAGGCCGGTCGCTGAGATTCCCACCGTCCGGCTGGTCGGGGTTCTCGAAGGGCAGCGGTCCACCCGGAGCCCGCACCCGCACCAGCCACTTCGCAGTACTCCGCCCCGCCGAGCCGGTGCTCGGCGGGGCGGAGTGATCAGGACCTCGAAGCGACCGACGGCACCCTCGGATGAGCGAGGGGCCGCCGTGGTGTGTGAGGTGGCGAAAGTCGCCGGCCTGCCCTGCGCGGCGATCGTGATCGTCTAGCCCTGCGGTCGCGCCCGCTCCTGGACGGTGGCGACGTAGCGGTTGGTGAACACCATCGGGATCACGAAGCCGGCGACCTGGATCAGGGTGGCGGTGGTCGAGTGGCCCTGGTCGGCGTGGGCGAGGGCGGCCAGCACGGCGGCGGTCGCGGCGAAGGCGATGGTCCACACGCCGGTGAGGACGCGGTTGGTGCGCACGAAGAGCGGCTGATGCCAAACCTCGCGCGGAGTGGACTGCTTGGCGATGCCGAGGGTGAACGGCTTGCCGATCGCCAGCGAGGCGCCGGCGATCAGGGCGAGAACACCGGAGGACAGCGCGGCCGAGTACGCGTGAACGGCCGAGTCGGGGTCGGCGAAGGCCACGGCGGCCAGCACGGCGAAGAAGCCCGCCGACCCGGTCTCGATGATCAGCGCGTCAAAGCCGCTTCCCGCCGAACGCCGCTTGACGATCACTCCCACGGCCACGACCAGGCCGGCCAGCGCGGCCCACTGCCAGTGGTCGGACGGCAGGACGGCGTAGACGATCCACGGCAGGAATGTGAGGACGTAGGTCATGGTGAGTCTCCCCCTGGATCGGCATGGCGACGGCCCAACGTAGAGCCTCCTCTGACGACCTGTCAATTGTGGAAGGTAGGCTGCGGGCATGAGTCTTCGACACGCCTTGTTGGGGTTGCTGGTGGACCGACCTGCCAGCGGCTACGACCTGTTGAAAGAGTTCGAGAGCTCGCTCGCCCTCGCCTGGCCGGCCACCCAGAGCCAGGTCTACACGGAACTGACCAGGCTGGACGACAGCGGTCTGATCACCGTCAGCGCCCTCGGACCGCGAGGCCGCAAGGAATACGCCCTGACCGACGCGGGCCTGGCCGAACTGCAGCACTGGCTCACCGAGACGACACCCACCCAACATGCGCGCAGCGACCTCCTGCTGCGGGTCTTCTTCCTCGGCGTGCTCACCCCCGCCCAGGGACGCGACTACCTGCGGTGGCTGGCCCGGATCTCCGAACGCCACCAGCAACGACTGCAGGCCGCCGAAGAGGAGATCGGCCGGGGCGACGGAGACCTCGCCGTCCACAGCAGGATCGCGCTCGAGTACGGCCTGCGGTTCAACGCGATGCGCCGCGAGTGGGCCGAGTGGGCCGAAGGGCAGATCCGGGACGTCCACTGATCGCCCGCGGACCCCTGCCGGACTCCGCGCCTCCTGGCCCCGTCCGGTCGGCGGAGATCCGGCAGCGCAGCGGCCGCCGGGAGGCGGTGGGCGAGGGGGCCTTGCTCGGCCCGGTCGCCGGTCGCCGGTCGCCGTGCCGGGACGCGTTCGGCCCTAGCGCCGCGGGCGCCATGGGCGCTCGGTTGGGGAGCGGGAAGTCGGCGGGTCCGACTTCCCGCTCCAGGGGGCGCGTGGTGTCGACTGTTCCGAGTCAGCGGGGCGCGAGGGTTGCGAATACGCCCCGCGCGGCCGTTCCGTCCGGCCAGGACCATCCCGCGACAAGGGCTGCGGACGAGCTCTGTGCGGCCTCCGTGGGCTGCAGGACGCGGTTGAGCCGAACGTCGATGCCGTCGGCTGGTCCCGTTCCGTGCACGGTGACGGTCGGGTCGGGGGTGTCGCTCATGCTCTGCTGCTGCGGCACCGCATCGCCGCGCAGGAGCGCGCGCAACTGCGCCATCACCACCGGGTCGTGGGCGCCGTCGTAGATCCACCGGGTGCCGAGCACGCCGTGCTCGGACGTGCCGATCAACGCCTCGTCGGGGACGCCCTCCAGCGCCGAACCGCGGTAGGCCATCGGCACCAGGTACGCCACCGGCTCCTGTGCGGAGGTGTCCACCACGACCATGAACTCGATCCCGACCGCACCCTCCGGATCGTCAAGGCGGAACCCACCGGCCCTCGCCGGTTCCGGGGCTTCGGCGGCGCCCACGTACCAGCTCTGCTTCGGCAGCCAGCCGGTGAGCAGCTCCAGCTTGGTGGGCGTCATTGTGGTGTGATGGATGGTGGCCATGAGTTCCCTCGTGCCTAGGTCCGGGCCCGTCCTCCCACGGGATGTGATCGAACCTATCGGACGGGCTTCCCGCACCTGCCGTCTCATTCACCGTAACGCCGATGCGGCGGTGCAGCGCGGGGTGTCCCTGGTGGGCCGCGTTCCACGTACCAGGGGCCAACTACGGTCACGCGTACGTCGCGGCGGCCCCGTGCGAGGAGCAAGGGGCCGCCGGAACGATTCGCTACGCGTTGGAGGTGTGGTGGTCGAACTCGCCGGCCTTGATGCCCTGGAGGAAGGCGGCGAACCTGGCGGGGGTGGTGCGGATGGTGATGTCGCCGTCGTCGGACTCGCGGACCTCGACCAGCCCGTTCACAGTGCGTACTTCGACGCAGTTGTCACCGGCGCTGCTAAAGGAAGACTTCTGCCAGTTGCTCGGGAACATCTCAATCCTTCAAGTTTCGGATCGTCGCGTAGATCAGGTCGCGTGACTCATCCTCGGTGAGTGCCGACTTTTCGATGCGATCGAAGATGGCTCGATAGGTTTCGAGTTCGCTCGGTGCATCGAAGAAGATGGGGCCTTGCGATTAGTCCATTTCCAACGTGTCAAGCTCGGGGACTTCGCCGCAGCTGTAGATGATGTTCTCGATCGCGCCTGGGTACGTGTGTGCACTGAAAGGGATCACGCGGATACTTATATTGTCCCGGAGGGAGTCTTCGACCAGGCAGCTGAGTTGCGCCCGCAGCACCTCGGTGCCACCGAAGCGTGTGAGGAGGCAAGACTCGTGGAGGTAGGTCTCAAGGTTCTTCTGCGGGCTCCCGAGGAACATGTCTCTGCGCCGCGTCCGAAAGGTGGCGTGCAGGTCGAGCTCGTCGACAGTGAGACCGGGAATTCTCCGACCGAATACCCCTTTCACGTAGTCGCTGGTCTGGAGAAGTCCCGGAAGGAACGCCGACGTCCAGACTCTGATCGTCCCTGCGGCAAAATCCTCATGCTGTGCGGATTCGAGGAAGGTGCTGGGCAGTAGGTCGCGATACTCCTCCCACCAGCCCTTTCCGCGTGACGTGATGATGTCGGCGAGCGCGTTGATGAGTGGCTGGTTGGTGCAGTCGCAGGCTGCCGTGATCGTGTGGAGCCGATCCACGCTGACGCTGGTCTTCCCGTTCTCCATCTGTGTCACCTGAGCGGCACTCACACCGAGTACGCGGGCGAGCTGGCTGCCGCCGAGGCCGGCTTGCTCGCGCATCCGCCGCAGCTCGGCGCCCAGGCGGCGCTGACGAAAGGTCGGGTTGTGGCGGCCAGGCATGACGTCCTCTCAGCGTTCGTGAGACCAGTGTGCCGTGTGGCCTGCGAGCGGGGCCATTGGTCCCACGAGAGAGGGAACTTCCGCGGAGGCTACCTAAATTTAAGTTTACGTGGGCTATCGTCCTTCTCAGGTCGATCAGACGGATCGTCAGTAACGCCTGTTTCCAGGGCAGTAGGCGCCTGCTGCCCTCGCACCGCAGAGCAGCCATGTCCTGGCCTGGCTCACGGTGACGTATCCGCCGGTGAACGCCGAGTCCCTCTCCGCTCAACCTCATCCGGAGGTCCCTCATGTGTGCCTTCAGCCCGCCCGACTGGTCCGCCGCCCGCGAGGCGCTGCGCCACGCGCTGTCCGCCGCCGGCTGGCCGGACGACCTCATCCACGACGCCGAACTCGCCCTCTGTGAGCTGTTCGTCAACGCCTGGAAGCACGGGGGCAGCCCCGCCCCCACCGTGGTCGTCGTCCTCCTCGCCACCCGCACGCTGCGGGTGTCGGTCGCGGACGACAGCCCGGAGCTGCCCGAGCCGCACCTCTCCGCCGACCCCTACGCGCTGTCCGGCCGGGGCCTGCACCTCGTCCGCTCGCTCACCCACCGCTTCGGGGCCAGCCCCCGGAAGGACGGCAAGTTCGTCTGGTTCGAGCTGGACTGCGCCGCATGAGCGCCGCCCGTCGCGCCCCCGTCGCCCCCGACGACCCCCGGATGCGCGACTACACCGACGCGCAGGTCGCCGCCCTCCTGCGTGAACTCCGCACCCGAGGAGCGAAGTTCGGCATTCGGTGGGGCTCCGCCACCACCGTCAACGGCACCGTCGACGGCCGCATCCTGATCGACTTCGGCAACGCTCCCATCAGCACCGCCCTCAACCTCCTCCACCTGCTCCGCGACACCGAAAGGGACCAGCCGTGGGAGTCCTGATCCCGATGGTCGCCACAGAGGCGATCCACACCGAGCGCACCACCGTCCACTACCTCGCGGTCGAGCACGTCCCCGACGCCGCCCTCCAGCTCCGCCTCGCCGTCGACCTCGACATCCACGTCGGCCCCGGCGAACAGCTCGCCTTCCCCCTCACCCGCGACCAGGCGGAAGAACTCCTCCACGGCCTCGCCGCCCACCTCGGCCACCGCGTCCTGCGAGTCCACCGATGAGATCCGGCACCGCCGGCTTCCTCGTCGGCGCCGCGCTGATCACCCTGCTCGCGCTGGCCCTCGTCACCGTGGCCCTCGGCGTGATCGCCACGCTCAAGATGCCACCCCAGAACGAGGCCCCGCCCCCGCCGCCGATCACCCGACAAGGCCGCTGGGAGCTGCGGCGACTCCCCGACGGCACCCACGAATACGCCTGGATCGCCCGCCAGGCCGGCCACTTCGGCCCCGAGATCCGTCAACCGTCCACCAAACCAGGGCGCCACCGCATACCCAGCTGAGCGCGACCACGAAGGCTCTCGCCGACCCGGGCGGGAGCCTCGCCGCACCTCGACGTCCTCCCGCGCCGTGTGCGCGGTTGAAACGCCCACGAGGCTGCTCGTGATCGCTCGGGGTCCAGCCGTGTCCTTCCCGGCGCGACAGCATCCACCGGGCTCCGGGAGTTGATCTCCCCTGCCCGGCAGGGTCGTTGGTGGGCGTGCATGGCACCGAGGGAGTCGTGGGGTGCACGACTCACTTCGGGAACGAGTCCCTTCCGCCATGGGGGTTCACCGACGAGGAGCGGACCGAGCCGACCCTCTTCCTGGCGCCACGACCGGGCCGGTCCATGGCTGGCTGAGCCCTGGACGAGTGGTTCCGAAGTCGGGCGGCTTCAGCAGTTCGGCTCCGGGCATACAGGAAGGGTGTCCGGCATCGGGTTGTGACGACCGGAGATCGGTCCCGGATTCGACCGGGGCGACATGAGGGGAGAGGCGATCGTGGGGGAACTGGACGGCAGGACCGCACTGGTGACGGGCGGCTCGCGGGGGATCGGGCGCGCGGTCGCCCTGCGGCTCGCCGCCGAGGGGGCGCTGGTCGGGGTCCACTACGGCGGCAACGAGGCGGCCGCCGCGGAGACCGTGGCACTGATCGCCAAGGCCGGCGGCCGGGCGTTCGCGGTGCAGGCCCGGTTCGGCGAGAACGGTGCGGTGGACCGGTTGTTCGAAGGGCTCACCGCCGGGCTGGCGGACGGCGGCGCGGACGGCCTGGACATCCTGGTCAACAACGCGGGCATCCACTCGGTCGGTTCGATCGGGCAACTCACCGAGGAGGAGTTCGAACGGTTGCTGGCGGTCAACGTGCGCACGCCGATCTTCGTGATCCAGCGGGTGCTGCCACTGCTGCGGGACGGCGGGCGGATCGTCAACATGGCCTCGGCGGCCACCCGGATCGCGGCCTCCGTCCAGATCGGCTACACCGTCACCAAGGCGGCGCTGGCTGCCCTCGGCGCACCGCTCGCCAACGAGCTCGGCCGGCGCGGGATCACCGTGAACACGGTCAACCCCGGAGTGGTCCGGACCGACATGACCGCCGGCTGGACCACCGTTCCCGAGGCGGTGGCCGGACTCGCGTCGCTCACCGCGCTCGGACGGCTCGGCGAGCCGGAGGACATCGCGGACGTGGTGGGCTTCCTGGCGGGTCCGCAGGGTCGCTGGGTGACCGGCCAGATCATCGACGTCTCCGGCGGCACCTACCTCGGACCGATCGCGGCCGGGTGATCCACCGCCCGGGCACGTACCGGGGCGTTGACGTCGGCCTGGGCGGGGCGGAACGTCGGATCCACTCGTCCAGGTAGCCCGGCGGCGTGTCCTGGTGATCGCTCCGGGCGACCACCAGGATCATTCCCAGCGGAAGAACCGGGCGGCCGCGGCCAGCCCGAGGACGGCCCAGCCGCCCAGGATTCCGAGGTCCGCCCAGGGCACCCCGGCGCCGGTCTGGAGCACCGAGCGCAGGCCGTCCGAGAGGGCGGCGATCGGCAGCAGCTCCAGCACCGACTGGACGGCCGACGGGAACTTGCTCAGTGGCACGATCACGCCGCCGGCCAGCAACAGCAGGATGAAGACCAGGTTGGCGGCGGCCAGCGTGGCCTCCGCCTTGAGCGTGCCGGCCATCAGCAGGCCGAGCCCGGAGAACGCGGCGGTGCCGAGGACGAGGAGGGCAAAAACGCTGAACGGGTCGCCCTGCGGGGACCAGCCGAGCGCGAGGGCGATCACGCTCAGCAGCGCCACCTGCAACGCCTCGGTGACCAGCACGCACCCCGTCTTCGCGGTGAGCAGGGCCCAGCGCGGCAGCGGGCTGGCACCGAGCCGCTTGAGCACGCCGTAGCGGCGCTCGAAGCCGGTGGCGATGGCCTGTCCGGTGAAGGCGGTGGACATCACGGCCAGTGCGAGCAGGCCGGGCGCCAGGAAGTCGACGCGCTTGCCGGGACCCTCGACGGCGACGATGTCGACGGCGGAGAAGAGGACGAGCAGCACCGTCGGGATGATCACGGTCAGCAGCAGCTGTTCGCCGTTGCGCAGCAGCATCTTCGTCTCGAAGGCGGTCTGCGCGAGCAGCATCCGGCCGACGGGTGCGGCGCCCGGCCGCGGGGAGTAATCGGTGGTCGTCACGAGCGGAGGTCCCGTCCGGTCAGGTCGAGGAAGACGTCTTCGAGGCTGCGGCGCTGCACGGCGAGCCGCTCGGGCAGGATGCCGGAGGCCGCGCACCAGCCGGTGACGGTGGCCAGCAGCTGGGGGTCGACGGGTGCCTCGATGCGGTAGCTGCCGGGGGAGGCCTCGGTGGCGGTGGCGCCCTCGGGCAGCTCCTTGAGCAGCGGGGCGAGGTCGAGCCCGGGCGGGCCGTCGAAGCGCAGCGAGGACTCGGCACCGCCGCGGCAGAGCTCCTCCGGGGTGCCCTCGGCGATGACCTTGCCGCGGTCGACGACGGCGACGCGGTCGGCGAGCTGTTCGGCCTCGTCCATGTGGTGGGTGGTGACGACGACGGTGACGCCGTCCCGGCGCAGGTCGCGGACGAGGTCCCAGGTGGCGCGGCGGGCCTGCGGGTCGAGGCCGGCGGTGGGCTCGTCCAGGAAGACCAGCTCGGGGCGGCCGACCACGGCCATGGCCAGGGCGAGCCGCTGCTGCTGCCCGCCGGAGAGCCGGCGGTAGGTGGTGCGGCCGCAGGAGCCGAGGCCGAGCCGCTCGACCAGGGCGTCCACGTCCAGCGGGTGGGCGTGCAGCTTCGCGGTGTGCCGGAGCATCTCGACGGCCCGCGCCCCGGCGTACACGCCGCCGGACTGCAGCATCACGCCGATCCGGGGGCGCAGCTCGGCGCTCTGGGCGACGGGGTCGAGGCCGAGGACGCGGACGGTGCCGGCGTCCGGGCGGCGGTAGCCCTCGCAGGTCTCGATGGTGGTGGTCTTGCCGGCGCCGTTGGGGCCGAGCACGGCGGTGATCGCGCCGCGCGCGAGGGTGAGGTCGAGACCGTCCACCGCGGTCTTCTCGCCGTAGCGCTTGACCAGCCCGGTGATCTGGACCGCGGGTTCGGAATGCATACCGGCGAGTGTAGAAGGCGTGAACACGGGGCCCGTCGCGGGACCCCGCAGCGGCCGCGGGGAACGGGCGGCCGGATTGATCGTCCACGCAGGTCAGGTAAGCCTTACCTGCGTGACAGATGACACCAGTGAGGCCTGGATCACGGCTTGTCCTGTCGGAAGTAATTACGCAACACTGGTGTTGTGAAAAACATGCGCGAGCACACCACGCAGCAGGAGGCCGAGTCGGCCCCCGGCTGTGCCGTGCCCGCGACGGCGGCCGAGGTGCTGCTGGAGGGCCACCGTGCGACCCGGGACCGGGTCGCACGTTCGATCCTCGACCACGGCCCCTCCTCCGCCACCGACCTGGCGAACCGGCTCGGTCTGACCACCGCGGCCGTCCGCCGTCACCTGGACGGCCTCGTCGCCGCCGGCCTGGTCGACGCCCGTGAACAGCGGGTGTACGGCAGCCGCGGCCGGGGCCGCCCCGCCAAGGTCTTCGCCCTCACCGACGCCGGCCGGGACGCCTTCTACCAGGCGTACGACCAGCTCGCGGCCGACGCGCTGCGCTGGATCTCCGACTCGGTGGGCGGCGGCAAGGCGGGCGAGGAGGCGGTCGCCGCCTTCGCCCGGGCCCGGTTCGGCAAGCAGGGCGAGCGCTACCTCGCCACGCTGCGCCAGGCCGAGGCCGGGGAGCGCACCGAAGCGCTCGCCCAGGCGCTGAGTGCGGACGGGTACGCTGCCACCGTGCGGCGTGTTCCGTCGGCCGCGGCGAAAGCCCCGGCGGGCGCCCAGCTCTGCCAGCACCACTGCCCGGTCGCGCACATCGCCGAGCAGTTCCCGCAGCTCTGCGAGGCGGAGACCGAGGTCTTCTCCCAACTGCTGGGCACCCATGTGCAACGGCTGGCCACCATCGCCCACGGCGACGGGGTCTGCACCACCTATGTGCCGGCACCCGGTGCCGCATCGTCGCCCGCCCTGCGCCCCGCAGGCCCGGGTACCGATGCAGTGCCGACTGCCGGTACGTCCACCGAAGACTCAGCGTCCGCGCGTTAGGAAGCTCGCATGACTGACACCGTTTCGCACCCGGAGCTCGAAGGCCTGGGCACCTACGAGTACGGCTGGGCGGACCCGGACGCCGCCGGCGCCGCCGCCAAGCGCGGGCTCAGCGAGGACGTCGTCCGCGACATCTCGGCGAAGAAGAACGAGTCCGAGTGGATGCTGAACCTGCGGCTCAAGGGCCTCAAGCTGTTCGGCAAGAAGCCCATGCCGACCTGGGGCTCCGACCTCACCGGCATCGACTTCGACAACATCAAGTACTTCGTCCGCTCGACCGAGAAGCAGGCCGAGTCCTGGGAGGACCTGCCCGCGGACATCAAGGCGACGTACGACAAGCTGGGCATCCCGGAGGCGGAGAAGCAGCGCCTGGTCGCCGGTGTCGCCGCGCAGTACGAGTCCGAGGTGGTCTACCACCAGATCCGCGAGGACCTCGAGGAGCAGGGTGTCATCTTCCTAGACACCGACACCGCTCTGAGGGAGCACCCGGAGATCTTCAAGGAGTACTTCGGCACCGTCATCCCGGCCGGCGACAACAAGTTCGCCGCGCTGAACACGGCCGTCTGGTCCGGTGGCTCCTTCATCTACGTCCCGAAGGGTGTCCAGGTCGACATCCCGCTCCAGGCCTACTTCCGGATCAACACCGAGAACATGGGCCAGTTCGAGCGGACGCTGATCATCGTCGACGAGGACGCCTACGTCCACTACGTCGAGGGCTGCACCGCGCCGATCTACTCCTCGGACTCGCTGCACTCCGCTGTCGTGGAGATCATCGTCAAGAAGGGCGGCCGCTGCCGCTACACGACCATCCAGAACTGGTCGAACAACGTCTACAACCTGGTCACCAAGCGCGCCGTGGCGTACGAGGGCGCGACCATGGAGTGGATCGACGGCAACATCGGTTCCAAGGTCACCATGAAGTACCCGGCCGTCTACCTGATGGGCGAGCACGCCAAGGGCGAGACCCTGTCGATCGCCTTCGCCGGCGAGGGCCAGCACCAGGACGCCGGCGCCAAGATGGTCCACATGGCGCCGAACACCTCCTCCAACATCGTCTCCAAGTCGGTGGCGCGAGGCGGCGGCCGCACCTCCTACCGCGGTCTGATCGAGATCGGCGAGGGCTCCAAGGGCGCCAAGTCCAACGTGCTCTGCGACGCGCTGCTGGTCGACACCATCTCCCGCTCGGACACGTACCCGTACGTGGACGTCCGCGAGGACGACGTGTCCATGGGCCACGAGGCGACCGTCTCCAAGGTCAGCGAGGACCAGCTCTTCTACCTGATGAGCCGGGGCATGACCGAGTTCGAGGCGATGGCGATGATCGTCCGTGGCTTCGTCGAGCCGATCGCGCGCGAGCTGCCGATGGAGTACGCGCTGGAGCTGAACCGGCTGATCGAGCTGCAGATGGAGGGCTCCGTCGGCTGACGAGCAGCCGCACGCAGTCCAGTCCGCATCGTTAGGAAGAGAGCACCACGACAGCCATGGCTGACGTCAACACCCCCACCGGCTCCACCACCGCCGGTTCGATCGAGGTCGGCACCGCCGGGGCGGGCGCGCAGCTCGCCGGTCCCGGCACCGGCCGCGCCTCCGTCCAGCAGCCGATCGACGCCCGCGTCGCGGTCAAGCCCTCCTTCGAGGTCGGCGACTTCCCGGTGCCGACCGGCCGTGAGGAGGACTGGCGCTTCACCCCGCTCCACCGCCTGAACGGCCTGCACGACGGCACCGCCGCTGCCACGGTCGAGAAGGACGGCGAAGGCACGGACAAGGTCGAGCTGAGCCTGCCGGACGGCGTCACCGCCGAGGCCGTCGGCCGCGACGACGCCCGCCTGGGCAAGGCCGGCAAGCCGGTCGACCGGGTCGCCGCGCAGGCGTTCAGCGCCTTCGAGCAGGCGCTCGTGGTCACCGTCCCCAAGGAGACGGTGCTCACCGAGCCGGTCAAGATCGACGTGCACGGCGAGGGCGGCACCCGCTTCGCCCACGTGGTGGTCGACGTCAAGCCGTTCGCCGAGGCCGTCGTGGTGATCAACCACACCGGTACCGGCACCCGCGCCGCCAACGTCGAGCTCCTGGTCGGCGACGGTGCCAAGCTCACCTTCGTCTCCGTCCAGGACTGGGACCGCGACGCGGTGCACGCCACCCAGCAGACCGCCCTGGTCGGCCGGGACGCCTCGCTGAAGTCCGTGGTCGTCACCTTCGGCGGCGACGTGGTCCGCATCCACCCGCGGGTCTCCTACGCCGCGCCGGGCGGCGAGGCCGAGCTGTTCGGCCTCTACTTCGCCGACGCCGGCCAGCACCTGGAGCACCGTCTGGTCATCGACCACGACACCCCGCACTGCCGCTCCAACGTGGTCTACAAGGGCGCGCTGCAGGGCCAGGACGCGCACGCCGTCTGGGTCGGCGACGTGCTGATCCGCGCCGCCGCCGAGGGCACCGACACCTACGAGCACAACCGCAACCTGGTGCTCACCGACGGCGCCCGCGTCGACTCGATCCCGAACCTGGAGATCGAGACCGGCGAGATCGTCGGCGCCGGCCACGCCTCCGCGACCGGCCGCTTCGACGACGAGCAGCTCTTCTACCTGCAGGCCCGCGGCATCCCGGCCGACGAGGCCCGCCGCCTGGTGGTGCGTGGCTTCTTCGCCGAGCTGGTCCAGCAGATCGGCGTCGCCGAGATCCAGGACCAGCTGATGGAGAAGATCGAAGCCGAGCTGGAAGCGGCGGTCTGAGCCAGATGAGCTTTCTCCGCGCCTGCGCGCTCAGCGAGCTCGCCGAGGACGTGCCCAAGCGCGTCGACCTCAACGGCGTGCCGGTCTCCATCGTCCGCACCGACGAGGGGGTGTTCGCGATCAACGACATCTGCTCGCACGCGAACGTCTCGCTCTCCGAGGGCGAGGTCGAGGACTGCATGATCGAGTGCTGGCTGCACGGCTCCAGCTTCGACCTGCGCACCGGCAAGCCCTCCGGCCTGCCCGCCACCAAGCCGGTCGCTGTCTACCCCGTAAAGATCGAAGGGGACGATGTGCTCGTCTCCGTCAACCAGGAGTCCTGAGTACACATGGCAACCCTTGAAATCCGCGACCTGCACGTCTCCGTCGAGGCCGAGAACGGCCCCCGGGAGATCCTGAAGGGCGTCGACCTGACCGTGAAGCAGGGCGAGACCCACGCGATCATGGGTCCGAACGGCTCCGGCAAGTCCACCCTGGCTTACACGCTGGCCGGCCACCCGAAGTACACCGTCACCGGCGGCCAGGTGCTGCTGGACGGCGAGGACGTCCTGGAGATGTCCGTCGACGAGCGTGCCCGCGCCGGTGTCTTCCTCGCCATGCAGTACCCGGTCGAGGTCCCCGGTGTCTCGGTCTCCAACTTCCTGCGCACCGCCGCCACCGCCGTCCGCGGCGAGGCCCCCAAGCTGCGGCTGTGGGTGAAGGAGGTCAAGGAGGCCATGGCGGCCCTCCAGATGGACCCGGCCTTCGCCGAGCGCAACGTCAACGAGGGCTTCTCCGGCGGCGAGAAGAAGCGCCACGAGATCCTCCAGCTGGAGCTGCTCAAGCCGAAGATCGCGATCCTCGACGAGACCGACTCCGGCCTGGACGTCGACGCGCTCCGCCAGGTCTCCGAGGGCATCAACCGGGTCCGTTCCACCGGCGAGGTCGGCACCCTGCTGGTGACCCACTACACCCGCATCCTGCGGTACATCAAGCCCGACTACGTCCACGTGTTCTCGGCCGGCCGCATCGTCGAGTCCGGCGGTGCCGAGCTGGCCGACAAGCTGGAGAACGAGGGCTACGAGTCCTACGTGAAGGGCGGCGCTTCCGAGTGACCCATACGCACGAGTCGGCGGTTCTGTCGGGTCTGCTCGACACCGATGCGATCCGCAAGGACTTCCCGGTCCTCCAGCGGCTGCTGCACGACGACAAGCCGCTGGTCTACCTGGACAACGCGGCCACCTCGCAGAAGCCGCGCCAGGTGCTCGAGGCGCTCAACGCCTACTACGAGCGGCACAACGCCAACGTCCACCGCGGCGTGCACGTGCTCGCCGAGGAGGCCACGGCGCTGTACGAGGGCGCCCGTGACAAGGTCGCGGCGTTCGTCAACGCGCCGAGCCGCAACGAGGTGGTCTTCACCAAGAACGCCTCGGAGTCGCTCAACCTGGTCGCCAACATGCTGACCTGGGCGGACGAGCCGTACCGGGTGGACGCCGAGTCCGAGATCGTCATCACGGAGATGGAGCACCACTCCAACATCGTCCCGTGGCAGCTGCTCTCGCAGCGCACCGGCGCGAAGCTGAAGTGGTTCGGGCTGACCGACGAGGGCCGGCTCGACCTGTCCAACATCGACGAGCTGATCACCGAGAAGACCAAGGTGGTCTCGTTCACCCTGGTCTCCAACCTGCTCGGCACCGTCAACCCGGTCGAGACCATCGTGCGCAAGGCCCAGGCCGTCGGCGCCCTCGTGGTGATCGACGCCTCGCAGGCCGCGCCGCACATGGTCCTGGACGTGCAGGCGCTGGAGGCCGACTTCGTCGCCTTCACCGGCCACAAGATGCTCGCCCCGACCGGCATCGGCGTGCTCTGGGGCCGTCAGGAGCTGCTGGAGGACCTCCCGCCGTTCCTCGGCGGCGGCGAGATGATCGAGACCGTCACCATGGGCTCGTCCACCTACGCCCCGGCGCCGCACAAGTTCGAGGCCGGCACCCCGCCGATCGCCCAGGCGGTCGGGCTGGGCGCGGCCATCGACTACCTGTCGGCCATCGGCATGGAGAAGATCGCCGCGCACGAGCACGCGATCACCGAGTAC